>CAYRBQ010000343.1:0-4929 GCA_964422305.1 uncultured Reyranella sp.
GGATCGCCGCCGGTGCCGGCCCCGACGTGCTGCGCCTTTCGATCGGCATCGAATCGGTCGCCGACATCATCGCCGACATCGACCAGGCTCTCGCAAAAGCCACCAAATGAAGAAGACCTTAGGAGGAACGTCCGAATGCTCAGCAAGGCGGACAATGAATTCCTGACCCGGGCCGGGCCCGGCACGCCGATGGGCGAGCTGCTGCGCCGGTTCTGGATGCCGGCGCTGCTGTCGGAGGAGCTGCCGCAGCGCGACGGGCCGCAGAAGAAGATCCGCATCATGGGCGAGGACCTGCTCGCCTTCCGCGCCAGCGACGGCCGCGTCGGCATCGTCGAGCCTCACTGCCCGCACCGCGGCGCCAACCTCTACTACGGTCGCAACGAGGAATGCGGGCTGCGCTGCTCCTTCCACGGCTGGAAGTTCGATGTCGACGGCAACTGCGTCGACCTGCCGACCTCGCCACCGGAGTCGGCCTACAAGGAGAAGGTGAAGCTGCTCGCCTATCCGACGCGCGAGTGGGGCGACATGATCTGGGTCTACATGGGCCCGCGCGAGACCATGCCCGAGCTGCCGCAGCTCGAGATGGGGCTGGTGCCCGCCGCCTCGCGCTTCGTCACCAAGAAGTGGCAGGACTGCAACTGGGTGCAGAGCCTCGAAGGCGCGATCGACACCTCGCATTTCTCCTTCCTGCACAAGGTGCTGGCGACCGACGAGGAAGGCGCGCGCAAGGCGATGGCCAATGCCGCCCTCGGTGATCAGGCCAAGCCCGACGACCGCGTACGCTGGGTGCAGAACGACCCGCGGCCCAAGTTCAGCGTGCTCGGCCACGAGACCGGCCTCGTGATCGGCGGTGGCCGCAAGACCGACGGCCGCGACCTCTACTGGCGGATCGCGCAGTTCCTGATGCCCAACCACGCCTACACGCCGGCCGCCTTCCCCGGCGAGATCTACTACGGGCAGTCGTGGGTGCCGGTCGACGACGTGAACTGCTGGATCTACACCTACTGCTGGCAGCCGGACCGGCCGTTCAGCAATTCCGAGCGCGCCAAGTACCGCGGCGGCTTCAACGTCCACTCCGAGGTCGACGCCGACTACAGGCCGCTACGCAACAAGGACAACGACTACCTGCGCAGCCGCGATGTCCAGTTGAAGGAGAACTTCACCGGCATCACCGGCGTCAGCGAGCAGGACGCCGCCATCCAGGACAGCCAGGGCGCGATCCAGGATCGCACCAGGGAGCATCTCGGGCCGACCGACATCGGCATCGTCGAGTTCCGCAAGCTGGTGATGGGAGCGGCCCGCAAGCTCGCGGCCGGGGAAGCGCCGCCGCAGCCTGCGCTCGCTTCGCGCTATGCCGTGCGGTCCGGCGGCTGGGTCGCGGCGCCGGAGAAGGATCTCGCCATGGTGATGACCGAGCGCTTCGGCCATCCCCGCGGCTATATCGGCAACCAGTACGGATTGGGTGAGTGATGCTGAGCCACGCCGACAACGTCTTCCTGACGCACACCGGCCCGGGCACGCCGATGGGCGACCTGCTGCGCCGCTTCTGGATGCCGGCGCTGCTCTCGGAGGAGCTGGCCGAGCGCGACGGCGCCCCGAAGAAGATCAAGATCCTGGGCGAGGACCTCATCGCCTTCCGCGACAGCAACGGCCGCGTCGGCATCGTCGAGCCGCATTGCCCGCATCGCGGCGCCAACCTCTACTTCGGGCGAAACGAGGAGTGTGGCATCCGCTGCGCTTTCCACGGCTGGAAGTTCGACGTCGACGGCAACTGCGTCGACCTCCCGACCTCGCCGCCGGAATCGACCTACAAGGAGAAGATCAAGCTCCTCGCCTACCCGACGCGCGAATGGGCCGACATGATCTGGGTCTACATGGGTCCGCGCGAGACCATGCCCGAGCTCTCGCAGCTCGAGCTCGGCCTGGTGCCACCCGCGCATCGCTACGTCTCCAAGAAGCGGCAGGACTGCAATTGGGTGCAGAGCCTCGAGGGCGCGATCGATACCGCGCACTTCTCCTTCCTGCACGCCATCCCGACCAAGGACGAGGCGGTCCGCGTCGACATCCTGCGCAAGACCTCCGCGATCGGCCAGGAAGGCGGCCTCGCCGACCGCAGCCGCTGGGTGACCGACGATCCGCGGCCCAAGTTCAAGATCCATGGCCACGACGCGGGTCTGGTGATCGCCGCCGGCCGCAAGACCGACACGACCGACATCTACTGGCGCATCGCCCAGTTCCTGGCACCCAACCACGCGCTGGTGCCGGTCGCGTTCCCCGGCGAGGTCTATCACGGCCAGACCTGGGTCCCGATCGATGACACGACCTGCTGGGTCTACACCTATAGCTGGACGCCCGACCGGCCGCTCAGCAACGCCGAGCGAGCGAAGTACGCCGCCGGCCTCAGCCTGCATGCCGAGATCGACGAGCACTACGTGCCGAAGAGGAACATGCAGAACGACTACATGCTCGATCGCGAGCTGCAGAAGACGCTGAGCTATACCGGCATCGCCGGCGTCTCGGACCAGGACGCCGCGATCCAGGACAGCCAGGGCGCGATCCAGGATCGCACCAGGGAGCATCTCGGGCCGACCGATGTCGGCATCGTCGAGTTCCGCAAGCTCGTGATGTCGGCGGCACGCGCCCTGCAGCGCGGTGAGGCGCCGCGCCCGGCGGCGGCGTCGCAGCGCTATGCGGTACGCGCCGGCGGCTGGATCGCGGCGGGCGACAAGGACATTGCGACGGTGATGCTGGAGCGCTTCGGCCATCGCGACGGCTATGTCGGCGGCGAGTACGGCTTCGCCGAATAGAACGTTTTACCGCACGCGCGCGCTGCTTTATCGTCGCTGCCGATTTGGGTCTGGGGAGACTGCGAAGTGACTGTGAAGATTTACGGCCCGACGGCCTCGCGCGCCGCCCGTGCGCTCTGGATCGTGCACGAGCTCGGCATTCCGTTCGAGCATGTCGGCGTCGAGATGAAGGATCTCAAGAACGCCGATTATCTGAAGGTCAATCCGAACGGCAAGGTGCCGGCGATGGTCGACGGGGAGTTCAAGCTCTTCGAGTCGATGGCGATCAACCTCTATCTGGCGGCCAAGCACGGCAAGGACGGCTTCATGCCGGCGAGCCTCGAGGACCAGGCGCTGGTGTGGCAGTGGAGCTTCTGGGGCATGACCGAGGTCGAGAAGCCCCTGCTCACGATCCTGATCGACATGTTCATGACGCCGCCCGACAAGCGCAAGCCCGAGGCCGTCGCCGACGCGCAGAAGATGCTGCCCAAGCCGTTCGGCGTGCTGAACGGCGCGCTGCAGGGCCGCGACTATCTGCTCGGCTCCACCTTCACGGTCGCCGACCTCAACCTCGCTTCGGTGATGAGCTGGGCCAAGCCGATCAAGTTCGACTTCGGCCCCTACCCCAATGCCGGCGCCTGGCTCGACCGCTGCCTGTCGCGGCCGGCCTACAAGGCGGCGCGCGGCGGCAAGTAGAAGGGTCTACTCGGCCGGTGCCGCCTGCGGCACCGGCGCTTCCCGGCCGTGATCGCTGCCGGGCAGCAGCAGCGCCACCAGCGTGATCACGACGGACGTGGCCGCCAGTCCCAGGAAGAACAGCTCGAGGCTGCCCGTCATCTCGCGGATCCACGCGATCAGCAGGATCGCGATCGGGCCCGCGCCGAACGCCACGACGAACTTCGCGCCGAAGCCCAGCCCGTGATAGCGGCTGGGCGTGTAGCGGGCGATCAGGATGTTCTCGATCGGACCCGCCGCCGAGCTCAGCACCGCCGAGCCGATGGCGCCCAAGAGCGCCACGTAGCCGTTGCCCATGGCGAGCGCGATCATGGCGAAGATCTGCAGCGCCGAGGCCACCACATAGGTCGCCTTGAGCGGATAGCGGTCGACTATGCGCCGGCCCATCGCATACTGCGCGAAGCCCGACACGACATAGATCATCGAGGTCGCGAGGCCGACCCACAGCACTTCCTTGGTGGCGATGCCCCATGAGGCCAGCCCGTCGCGGAGGGTAGTGATCTCGGGCGCGAGCTTGGCCTCGAACACGAGGGCTGCGCCAAACATCACCGCCTGCCAGATCACGCCTTCCAGCGCCATGGTGACGGAGAGCACCGAGAACACACGCCAGAACTCGCGCCGGCCGAGCTGCACGCCCGGCGTCACCGGCATCGGACGGTCGCCGACTTTGCCCTGCCGCATCTGCCAGAAGAGGACGACGCCCACGGCGATGCAGACGATGCCGGGAACGATGAAGGCCGCACGCCACGAGGCGAGCGTGATCAGCACGCCGGGCACGATGCCGTAGAGCGCGAGACCCGCGCTGCCCCACAGGCCGTTCACGCCCATCGCATGGCCCTGCTCCCTGGCGGTGCGGATCACCCAGCCGATGCCGACCGAATGGTAGAAGGCACCGAACGCGCCGATCCCGCAGAGCGCCAGCGACAGGGTCAGCGTGTCGCCGGTCGGCACCAGGCCGCAGGCGATCGAGGAGAGGCCGAGGCCGAGGAACATGACGACCATCATGGCCGGCGCGCCGAACCGGTCCGACAGCCAGCCCGCCGGCAGCGAGACCACACCCAGCAGGATGGTGGCGGGCGCGTAGAGGCGCAGCAGATCCTCGGGCGGCAGCTTCCAGGAGACGGCCAGCGTCAGCACGATCACGGCGTAGAAGGCCGTCATCATGTGCATCAGCGCATGGCCGATCGAGGAGAACAGCAGGACGCGGCGGCCGGAATCGATCATGCCGCCTGTATCCATTGCCCGCCGCGGCGGCGCAACCCGGCTTGCGGCATCGCTGCCATTCGCGCTAAAGCCCCCCTGCCGCGGGCCGATCGCCCGGGCACCGGTCGGGGCGTAGCGCAGCCTGGTAGCGCATCAGTCTGGGGGACTGGGGGTCGCAGGTTCAAATCCTGTCGCCCCGACCAAT
>CAYRBQ010000344.1:0-4924 GCA_964422305.1 uncultured Reyranella sp.
CGGCGTCTTGGCCGGACCGGCGTAATAGACCGGGAACTGCTTGAAGTAGTCGGGCAGGCCCTGGCCGGCGTCGAGCCGCTCCTTGAGCTTGGCATGCGCGGAGTCGCGCGCCACGATCAGCGTGCCCGTCAGGTTCACGCGCGTCTTCACCGGGTGCTGCGTCAGCACCGAGAGCGTGTGCGCCATGCCCTTGTTCAGGTCGACCGAGACGACGTTGCCCGAGAGCTGCTGCGGCTCGACCTCGGGCAGGAAGTGCGCCGGGTTGGTCTCGAGCTGCTCGAGGAATACGCCCTCCCTGGTTATCTTGCCCAGTGCCTGGCGGTCGGCCGAGCAGCTCACACCGATGCCGATCGGCACCGAGGCGCCGTGGCGGGCGATGCGGATCACGCGCACGTCGTGGCAGAAGTACTTGCCGCCGAACTGCGCGCCGATGCCCATCTGGCGCGTGAGCTCGAGCACCTTCTGCTCCATCTCGCGGTCGCGGATGGCGACGCCCTTGTTGTTGCCCTCGGAAGGCAGGTCGTCGAGGTAGCGCGTCGAGGCGAGCTTCACCGTCTTGAGGTTCATCTCGGCCGAGGTGCCGCCGACCACGATGGCGAGGTGGTAGGGCGGGCAAGCGGCGGTGCCGAAGGTGCGGATCTGCGTATCGAGGAACTTCAGCAGCGAGGCCTCGTTCAGCACGGCCGGCGTCTGCTGGTGCAGGTAGCTCTTGTTGGCCGAGCCGCCGCCCTTGGCGATGAACAGGAACTTGTAGGCGTCGCCGTCGGTCGCATAGATGTCGATCTGCGCCGGCAGGTTGGTGCCGGTCTGCACTTCCTTGAACATCGAGATCGGCGAGACCTGGGAGTAGCGCAGGTTGGTCTCGGTGTAGGTCTTGTAGACCCCCCTGGAGATCGCCTCCTCGTCGCCGCCGCCGGTCCAGACCTGCTGGCCCTTCTTGCCCATCACGATCGCCGTGCCGGTGTCCTGGCACATCGGCAGCACGCCGCCGGCCGAGATGTTGGCGTTCTTCAGGAGCTCCAGCGCCACGTACTTGTCGTTGGGCGAGGCCTCGCCGTCGTCGAGGATGTTGCGGAGCTGCTGCAGGTGGCCCGGCCGCAGCAGGTGGGAGATGTCGTGGAAGGCCGCCGCCGTCAGCGTCGTCAGTGCCTCGGGCTCGACGGTGAGCACGTCGCGGCCGCCGAACTTGGTGGTGCCGACGAAATCGGAGGTAAGCTTCTTGTAGGACGTCTTGTCCTCGTGGCTCGGGAACATCTCCTGGAACTGGAAATCGGGCATGCGTCCTCTCCTGGCGACCCTCGCGGGGCGCGCATTCCCTGCCGCAGGCAAGGGCCTTCGTCTAGCTACTTCTTTCGAAAGCTGTCGAGCTTGACGACCTTGGCGGCCGCGTCCTCGGGCTTGCCGGCGTCGGCGGCCGCCTCGGGCTGGGCCGGGTCATGACCGGCTCCTTGGCCAGCCCCTTGGCCGGCAGGAGCGGCGAGCGGCGGGCGCTTTTCGGGGGCCGGCAGCGGCGTCGCGGCCGCGGCACTTCCTTCGGGCTTGTCGCCGGCCTGCTTGTCGCGGCGGTCGAACTGCAGGCCGAAGCGCACCGACGGGTCGACGAACGCCGAGAGCGCAGCGAACGGCACCTTTATGCGCTCCTGCTGCTTGTTGAAGCTGACGGTCACCTCGAACCAGGTGTCGTTGATGATCAGGTCCCAGTACTGGTGCTGCAGCACGATCGTCATTTCTTCCGGGTACTTGGCGCGCAGATAGTCCGGCAGCTCGACGCCGGGATCTGTGCTGCGGAAGCTGATGTAGAAATGGTGCGATCCGGGCAGGCCTTTCTCCGCCACCTGCAGCAGCACGCGGCGCACGACGCTGCGCAGCGCGTCGTCGACGAGAGCGTCGTAGTGAAAGCGATCGTTCATGGCCTGTCGGAAAAATTCGGAAAAAGCATCGGCCCGCCCCGCGGGAGAGTCAACGATGCCAATAGCGGGCAAATGAGGAGAAGGAAAGTGGGGGGCTTCTGTTGCCCGGTGCCCCCCGGACCGCGCTTACGTCCGCTGTTTAGGCGGCAGCAGCGAGTGTAACGGTGTTATCGTTAGCACTTGTGAATGGCCCGTCACGGCGGAACCATACCGGGCAAAAACCGCGCCTTTACCACGCTCGTCGATCCTGGTTCGCCCCCATCGACTCCATCCCTCGCGGGTTGGAGGTGAATGGTGGAGGCGCCGGGTACTGCCCCCGGGTCCGAAACGCTTATTCCACGCGGCGTTTATCGCCATAGTCGGTTTCCCGACATCCCCAATATAGGCGCTCCAAGTGTCTTTTTGAAGGACAGTGGAGCAGCGGGCGGCTGTACAGATTCTGCTCCCACTTGTACAGTTAACCGTACAGAGAGGTTGCGATGGACATAATTTCCTACAGCCGAGCGCGTGAAAATCTGGCCCGCCTGATGGACAAGGTGAGCGATGATCGAGCGCCGCTGATCGTCACCCGACGTGGCGGCCGGTCCGTGGTCGTCCTGTCGCTCGAGGAATATCGCGGCATGGAAGAGACGCTCCATCTGATGCGCAGCCCGGCCAATGCCCGTCGTCTGCTGAAGAGCATCCGGGCGGCGGAAAAAGGTGAGGTCGCCGTGCGCGCGCTGATCACGCCAAAGGCAAAGGCTGCCCGCCGCCGGACCAAGCGGTGAGGATTGCCTTCACCTCGCAAGGGTGGGCGGATTATCTCCATTGGCAGGAAGCCGATCCTTCGATCGCGACCCGGCTCAACCTGTTGATCAAGGAAGCGTCGCGGCAGCCCTTTGCGGGCATCGGCAAGCCCGAACCGCTACGCGGCGCCTACGCAGGCTGGTGGTCGCGGCGGATCAACGGCGAGCACAGGCTGGTCTATCGCGTGTCAGGGCAAGGACCGGCCAAACAGCTCGAGATCGCGCAGTGTCGCTACCACTACTGAGCCTTCGGAATTTGTGGGCAACTGCCGGAGAGTTGATAACGGGACGTTGGCAGGATTGCCTCGGACGCTAAAGTGCGGCCAACCAAGACCAAGGAATCGTCGCATGCCCCTCTCCACCGACCAACAGGCCGAGATCGCCGAGGCCCGGGCCGGCGCCCAGCCGACCCTGCGCCCGATCGCTTCCGCGCTCGAGGAAATCCTCTTCCAGGCGCTGCCGGTGCTCGACCACGGCTTCGTCCGCGTCGTCGACTACATGGGCGACGATGCCGCCGTCGTGCAGGCCGCGCGGGTGAGCTACGGCCGCGGCACCAAGAAGGTCAGCGAGGATCGCGGCCTCATCAACTATCTCATGCGGCACCGCCACACGACGCCGTTCGAGATGTGCGAGATCAAGTACCACGTGAAGCTGCCGATCTTCGTGGCGCGCCAGTGGATTCGGCACCGCACCGCCAACGTGAACGAATACTCCGCGCGCTACTCGATCCTCGACAACGAGTTCTACATCCCCCGGCCCGAGCATCTCGCCGCCCAGAGCAAGGCCAACCGCCAGGGCCGCGACGCGGTGCTGGCCGGCAAGGAGGCGGAGCGCGTCTTCAATCTGCTGAAGAAGGACGCCGAGCTCGTCTACGAGCACTACATGGAGATGCTGAACGAGGGCGAGGCCGGCGAGCCGCTCGATCCAGAGCGGTCGGGCCTGGCGCGCGAGCTCGCCCGCATGAATCTGTCGCTCGGCTTCTATACCCAGTGGTACTGGAAGACGAACCTGCACAATCTCATGCATTTCCTGTCGCTGCGCGCCGACGCGCACGCGCAGTACGAGATCCGCGTCTATGCCGACGTGATGATCGACACGCTGAAGCGCTGGTGCCCGATCAGCCACGACGCCTTCATGGAGTACCGCATGGGCGGCACGCATCTCTCCAAGACCGGCCTCGAGATCGTGAAGCGCCTGCTGGCCGGCGAGATGGTCGACCAGAAGTCGAGCGGCATGAGCCTGCGCGAATGGCGCGAGCTGATGGCCGCGCTCGGCCGGTCGTAGGCCGCCGGCGGTGGCCGCGCCGGCCGTCCGCGATCCGGGTCGGCTGCGCCTGCTGCGCGAGCGGGCGCGCGACAACGAGGCGGTCGAGGAGATGAACGAGGCGGCGTTCGGTCCCGACCGCCAGCACAAGACCGTCTACCGCCTGCGCGAGGACGTAAAGCCGATCAGGGAGCTGTGCTTCGTCGCCATCGACCAGAAGGGCCGCATGGTGGCGTCGATCCGCAACTGGCCGATCCTGATCAACGAGCGCTGGCCCGCGATCCTGCTGGGGCCTCTGGCCATCTCGCCCGAGCTGCGCGGGCTGGGCTACGGCAAGGCGCTGATGTGGCATTCGATGGCGCAGTCGCGGATGCTGGGCCACAGCCGCATCATCCTGGTCGGCGATCCCGAGTACTACAACCAGTTCGGTTTCCGCCGCGACCTCGCCCTCAACATCCAGCTTCCCGGCTGGGTCGAGGATCGCCGCTTCCTGGCGCTCGAACTGGTCGCCGGATCGATGATCGGCGTGCACGGCGTGATCGGCAAGGCGCTGCCCAAGGGGGCCGCCGGTCGGCGCAAGAAGGGCTGACGCGCCGCCGGCAAGGAAGGTCCGGGCTAGCCGGCGCGCCTTGCTACGACGATCAACTCGGGGCCGGTGGCGTCGACGGCGATCGGTCCCAGTCGCCGTACCAGGCGATCGGCGTCAGGTTCGCGCGAGCGAGGCGAGCAGGAAATCCTCGAACAACGCGTCGTCGGGCATACCTGTCGCTTTAGCGCACCACGATTCGCGGGGCAGGGCGCCCGCCGCGCTGGGGAGCCGAGAGCTGCTTCCAGACGCGGCCGGCAATGTTGCGGTAGATCTGCGCATACTGGCTGTCGGGCTGGGAGACGACGATGGGATGGCCCGAATCGGACGTCGTGCGGATGTCGAGATGCAGGGGCACCTCGCCGAGGAACGGCACGCCG
>CAYRBQ010000345.1:0-4902 GCA_964422305.1 uncultured Reyranella sp.
TGCCGAGCGGCGGCAGCCCCTTCCGGATGCCGCGCATGATCGGCAGCGTGATCAGGTGGTCGCCGCCCGCCGACAGCGGGACCGTCCCGGCGGCGTGGAGCTTGGCGTAGTGATTCTCGATGCGCTCCAGCGAATCGTCGACGCTTGCGGGGTTGACCGGCGCGTCGCCGAGATCACCGCAGCGCGCCAGTTCATAGGGCGCCACGCCCGTCACATGGTGGATGCGGCGCATCATGGTCGAGAGGTCGCGCATCTGGCGCGGACCGTGGCGCGCGCCGGGGCGATTGGTCGTGCCGCCGTCCCACGGCACGCCGACCATGCCGATCTCGACGTCCGCCGGGTCGCGGAACAAAGGCAGTCGCATGAAGGTGGCAACATCGCCGAAACGCGGCACCACCGTGCCGGCGACCGGCTGGGGAAACTCCTGGCTCTTGCTCATCGCCCCTATGTAGGTCGTTACGCCGCTTTCAAAAGTGCCTTTCGTGCCGAGACGAACTCCTCGACGGCCGCCACGAAGCGGTCACCTTCGGCGTCGCCGATCATCACGTTCAGCGCCACGAAGCCGCGGCGCGCGATCCAGATGCCGGCCGCGCTCATGTCGAAAAAAAACAGTTCCTTGGCGTCCTGGTTGGAGGACGCGATGTCTGCCGCCGTACGGATCGGCCGCCAGGTGGCGTGCGCCGTCATCATCGAGCCGATGCCCGAGAACTGGAAGGCGACGCCGGCCTTCGTGCAGATCGCATTCAGGCGCTCGCGGATCCTGTCGCCGCGCTCGTTCAAGGTCTTGGCTGTCTCCGGCGTGTAGACCTGGCCGTAGCCCGCGACACCCGCCGCCATGGTGAGAGCGTTGTTGTTGAAGGTGCCGGCGTGCGGCAGCGCGTCGGGCTTGGTCGGGTCGAACAGTTCCATGATCTCGCGCTTGCCGCCGAAGGCGCCGAACGACATGCCGCCGCCGATATACTTGCCGAGCGTCGTCATGTCGGGGATCACGCCGTGCTTGGCCTGCAGGCCGCCCGGCGAGAGGCGCGAGGTCATGACCTCGTCGAAGATCATGGTGATGCCGCGCGCCTTGGTCTCCTCGCGCACCGCTTTCAGGAAGCCGACGTCGCCCGGCAGGCAGCCGTGGCTGCCCTGCATCGGCTCGAGCAGGACGGCGAACAGCTCCTCGCCATGCTTCTCGAGCAGCGCCCTAGTGCCTTCGATGTCGTTGTAGGGCGCCACGACATATTCGTAGGGCATGTTCACCGGGCTGCCGCCGCTCACGAAGTAGAGCACGCCGCCGTGATAGCCGCCGTGGAACACCATGACCTTGGTGGCCTTCGTCCGGCCCTTGCGCTGCGCATAGACGCGCGCGCCGGCCAGCGCCATGACGTTGCCCTCGGTGCCGGAGTTGGTGAAGCGCACCAGGTCGATCGACGGTATGCGGTCGGCGATCATCTTGGCGAGCTTGCCCTCGTTCTCGTTGCGGCCGCCGAAGTTCCAGCCGTGGTCCAGCGCCTTGTCGATGGCGGCGCGGATCACCGGATGGGAGTGGCCGTAGATGCCGGCGGTGTATTCGCCCAGCACGTCGATGTACTCGTGGCCGTCGGCGTCCCACAGGCGGCAGCCCTCGCCGCGCACGACGGTCAGCGGAAACGGTGCATTGTGCAGCGTGGTGCGGGTGTTGCCGCCGGGCATCGCCACGCAGGCGTCCTGGTGGCGGCCGAAGCTCTTCGGATTGCGGTCGATATAGGCCTGCTTCGCCTCGGCGAGCGCGGATTGCAGATCCGAATTGACCAACGCCTGATCGGGCACGTCACTCTCCCTCACGTGAGGGAAAGAGTATCACACGACGTTCAACTCCCGGATAGGCCGCCCTGCGGATATGCGTTCATAACCGAAAGGACAGAGGTCGAGCGTTCGATAGCTGCCATGCGCGATCAGCTCGGCGACGGCGCGGCCGACCGCCGGCGACTGCTGGATGCCGTGACCCGAGAAGCCGGTGGCGAAGATCAGGTTCTCGCGCTCCGGATGGCGGCCGACGATGCCGTTCTGGTCGAACGTGTTGTACTCGTAGTGGCCGGCCCACGAATTCACCACCTTGGCCGCCTCGAAGACGGGCACGCGGGCGGCGAGCGCGGGCCACACCATCTCGTCCCACTCCTCGTGCTGAACCTCGAGCGGCGCGCCGGCGGGGTCGTTGCCATCGGCGGGCGTCGTGCCGCCGATGTAGAAGCGGCCCTCGGGACGGAACCAGGTGCCCGACGGATCGATGGTGAGGGGCGTGAGGCCCGGCGCTTCCCGCACATCGAACACGAACACCGACCGCCGGCGCGGCTCGACCGGCAGCGCGATCCCCGACCGTGCCGCCACGGCCCCCGACCAGGGACCCGCCGCCAGCACGACCGTGCGCGCCTCCACCCGCCCGCCCGCGTTCAACGTCACGCCGCCCACATCGAACGACACGACCTCGTCGGCGACGTAGGTGACGCCGAGCTCGCGCGCCTTGCGGCGGAAGGCCAGCATCAGCGCCGGCCCGTCGAACCAGCCCTCATTGGCGACGCCGTGCGAGGCGAGCACCACGCCCTCGTCCGAGATCCACGGGAAGCGCGCCTTCAGCGCCGCCGGGTCGAGCAGCTCGACCGCGCAGCCCTCGCCCTTCTGGATCGCGTGGTTGGCGCGCAGCACCGGTTCGCCCGCGGAGCTCGCGAGGAAGAGATAGCCCGGCTCCTTCAGCCCGAGATCGACGCCCAGCAGCTCATGCGCCCGGCGCAGGAAGCCGATGCCGAAGCGCGACAGGTGGATGTTGAGCGGCGTCGAGAACTGCTGGCGGATCGAGCTCGCCGACAGCGCCGACGAGGCCGTCGCATAGGTCGGGTCGCGCTCGATCACGGTGACCGTGCCGGCGAAGGCCGGATCGGACTTCAGGTGATAGGCGACGGACGATCCCATCGCGCCGCCGCCGATCACGAGTACATCAGCCTTCATTTGCCGCCTGGCCTATCCTGGAACCCATGCAGGCGCTTTATACCGCCGTCATCTATTTCGGCACCTTCCTGGTGATCGGGTGGGCCGGCAAGCACCTTATTGCCCGCTGAATGGATCGACGCGGCGCGACACTCTCGGAAGTGAAGGAGCAGTTTGGCCCGAGTGGCCGAAAGCAGCGCCGGTTCCTCTTGGGCTTCTGGTACAAGGACTAGCTCCTGGGATTAACCCGGCACCCTCACCCAGCCTTCCATCAGGCGGCGGGCCGACCGGCTCATCATGACCTTGCGGACGGCCCACTGGCCGCCCTCCTCGACCGCCTCGGCGCCGACGCTGAGCGTCCCCGAGGGATGGCCGAAACGCACCCTGCCGTCGGCGCCGGCCGGCGCCAAACGGCTCACCACCGTGCCGGGGATCGCCGCCGCCGCGGCGATCGCCACCGCGCCGGTGCCCGTCATCGCGTGATGCAGCACGCCCATGGAGAAGATGCGTGCCAGCAGGTCGATGGCAGCGGCCTCGACCTTCTTGCCGTCCGACGCGGCGTAGGGCGCGGGCCTGTTCACGAAGGCGAGCTTGGGCGTATGCGGCCGCTTCTCCGTCGCTTCCTGCGGCGTCTTGGCGAGGCCCATCTTCACCGCACCCAGCGACCGCACGGCCTCGGCACGCGCCAGCAGCGCCTTGTCACCGTTCAGGTCGGCCTGCAACTCGGTGCCTTTCAGGCCCAGCGCAGCGGCGTCGACGAAGATCGTGGGATTGCCGGCATTGATCAGCGTCGCCTCGATCCTGCCCACGCCGGGCACGTCGAGCGTGTCGACACGGTTGCCGGTCGGGAAGATCCCGCCGCCGCCGCCGTCGCCCTCCTCGTCGGCGGCCGGATCGAGGAACTCGAGCTTCACCTCGGCCGCCGGGAAGGTCACGCCGTCGAGCTCGAAGGCGCCAGTTTCCTGCACCTCACCACCGCACATCTCGACATGGTTCACGATCTTCTTGGCGATGTTCATCTGCCAGATGTTGACCGTCGCCAGCCCGTCGGCCGGCCCCTTCACCAGCCCGGCGCTGAGCGCAAACGGCCCGACCGCGGCGCTGAGGTTGCCGCAGTTGCCCGACCAGTCGATGACCGGCCGGTCGATCGCCACCTGACCGAAATTGTAGTCGACGTCGCAGCCCGGCCGCTTCGACTTCGACAGGATCACCACCTTGCTGGTACTCGACGTGGCACCGCCCATGCCGTCCGTGTGCTTGCCGTAGGGATCGGGGCTGCCGATAACGCGCAGCAGGATGCGGTCGCGCGCCGCCGGATCGGAGGGCAGGTCCTCGGCCAGGAAGAACACACCCTTGCTGGTGCCGCCGCGCATGTAGACCGCGGGAATACGGAGCTGTTTCATCCCCGAATCTTGGCGCGATCTCAGCGCCGGCGCCAAGCCTGAAGTTTGTCGAACAGGTAGCGGTCAGCGAGAAGATGTGCGGCCTTCACGGCGGCCGAGGTCAGCACGATGACGACGCAGAGCGCCGCCGCGGCGGCCGTCGTGCCCGCCTCCTCGATGTTCACCGCCGCCACCGAGGCGAGCTTGGTGTCGGGCGAATAGAGAAAGATCACCGAGGAGACCGTCGTCATCGCATTGACGAACAGGTAGATCGCGATGTCGAGGATCGACGGCAGGCAGATCGGCACCGTGACCCGGCGGAAGGTGCGCCACACCGGCACCTTGAGCGAGGCCGACACCGATTCGAATTCAGGGTCGATCTGCTTCAGCGCCGTCGTCGCCGTGAGGTGTCCCACCGTATAGAAGTGCGCCACCGTGTTGATCACCAGGATACCCATGGTGGCGTAGAGGAAGTTGAGCGGGTTGTTGGGCGCGTTGAAGAAGAAGATGTAGCCCAGGCCCAGCACCAGGCCGGGCACCGCCATCGGCAGGAAAGCGAGGAACTGCACGATGC
>CAYRBQ010000346.1:0-4902 GCA_964422305.1 uncultured Reyranella sp.
ACCGCTTCGGCTTGCCGTTCATGTACTGATACTTGCGGATCAGCTTGATGCCGCCCTCGATCGCTTCGGCGCCCGAGTTGCAGAAGAACATCGTGTCGGCGAACGAATTCTCGACCAGCCGCTTGGCCAGCTTCTCGCCGTTGCCGATGCGGAACAGGTTGGAGGTGTGCCACAGCTTCTGGCCCTGCTCGGTCAACGCCTTGACCAGGGTGGGGTGGCAGTGGCCCAGCGCGTTCACGGCGATGCCCGAGGTAAAGTCCAAGTAACGTCGGCCGTCCGTCGCGTAGAGATAGTTGCCCTCTCCGCGTTCGAACACGACGTCCTTGCGACCGTACGTCGGCATCACAGCCGTAATCACGATAGACCTCCTCCAAAGTAAAAAGCCCCCGTCAAACCGGCGATTCCGGGCTGGAAACACCGGGTTTTGGCGGGGGTCGGGCACTATCTTATCCGGGTCCGGGTGTGTCAACTTGGGCCCGCCGCACGCGGGTGGCCTGCCTTGAGGGGGCCGGACCCCTCTGCTAGGAGAGCCCGCCCCTCGATGAAATCGCTGCCGACCCGCAATTCCAAGCTCGCCCTGCACCGCGCCGGCTTCGCCTCCGTGCCGGCGATGCTCGACTATGCGGCCCGGGGCGAGACCGGGGTGACCTTTTATAATGCCAAGGGTGAGCAGCTCTCGGCCTTGTCCTGGCACGACGTGCAGCAGCGCGCCCATGTCGTCGCCCGCAAGCTGATCGGTGCAGGCTTCGCACGCGGCGAGCGCATTCTCATCACCGCCGACACCTGGCCGGGCTTCTTCGACTCCTTCTTCGGCGCGCAATATGCGGGCCTCATGCCGGTACCGGTTTCCATTCCCGTGGGCATCGGCGGCAAGGAAGCCTATCTCGACCAGCTCCGCCGCCAGTTCGCGGCCTCCGGCGCGGTCGCGGCGGTCGGGCTGGACGATCTCGCGGGCTATCTCGCGGAGGCGGCGCAGGAGTTCCCGGCGATCCGCCTGCACGGCGGCATGGACGCGATCCATTCGCTGCCCGAGAAGCCGGTCGACCTCAGGCCGCTCGGCGCCGACGAGCTTTGCTACATCCAGTTCTCGTCCGGCAGCACGCGCCATCCGCACGGCGTGCAGATCACGCAGGCCGCGCTGATGGCCAACCTCGCCGGCATGACGGGGCCGGCCGGCCTCGATGTCGTCGCGGGCGACCGCGCGGTGAGCTGGCTGCCGCTCTATCACGACATGGGCCTGATCGGCTTCCTGATGGCGCCGCTGTCGAGCCAGCTCTCGATCGACTACCTGACGCCGCGCGACTTCGCGCGCCGGCCGATGCAGTGGCTGAACCTCCTCTCGCGCAACCGCGGCACGATCTCCTACAGCCCGAGCTTCGGCTACGACCTCGCCGTCCGCCGCGGCGCCACGCAGGTGCCGGCCGATCTCGACCTCTCGACCTGGCGTCATGCCGGGATCGGTGGCGACATGGTGCGCGCCGACGTGCTGGAGCGCTTCGCCGCGACCTTCGGGCCGTTCGGCTTCGACGACAAGGCGTTCATCCCGAGCTACGGCATGGCCGAGGTCTGCCTCGCCATCACCTTCTGCCCGCACGGCACCGGCGTGCGCACCGACGCGATCGACCGCACCGCGCTCAGCGAGCATCAGAAGGCGGTCCCGGCCGCCGATCCGTCCGACACCCATCGCGCCCGCCGCTTCGTGGTCTGTGGCCGCGTGCTGCCGGGCCATCGCCTCGAGGTGCGCGATCCCGACGGCAAGGTGCTGGCCGACCGCGCGATCGGCCGCATCTTCGTCGAGGGCCCGAGCATCATGCCGGGCTATTTCGGCGAGCCCGAGGCCAGCCGCGAGGTGCTGTCGGCCGACGGTTGGCTCGACACCGGCGACTTGGGCTACATGCTGAACGGCGAAGTGATCGTCACCGGCCGCGCCAAGGACCTGATCATCGTCAACGGCCGCAACGTCTGGCCGCAGGACATCGAGTGGGCGGTGGAGACCAGGCGTCTGGTGAAGAACGGCGATGCCGCCGCCTTCTCGATCGACACCGGCGAGGGCGAGCGCGTCGTGGTCGCCGTGCTGGCCCGCGTGTCGGGAGACGAGGCACGGGCTGCGCTGGCGCGCGACGTGGCCGGCGCCGTCCGCGAATCGATCGCCGTCGACTGCGACGTGGCGCTGGTGCCGCCGACGGTCGGCCTGCCGACCACCTCCTCGGGCAAGCTTTCGCGTGCGCGCGCCAAGGCCAACTATCTCGCCGGCCTCTACGCGCCCAAGCCCGCCGCGGCCTGAGCCATCGCCGTGAGCAAGCTGGTCGCCGTCACGGGTGCCACCGGCTTCGTCGGAATCCATCTCGTCGCCGCCCTCGCACGCCGCGGCTTTCGCCTGCGTCTGCTGGTGCGCCGCTGGTCGCCGTTGCCCTCATTGGCGGGGATCGATGCGGAGCTGGTGCTGGGCGACGTGACCTCCGAGGCGGCGCTGCGCCGGCTGGTCGACGGCGCCGATGCGGTCGTCCATGCCGCGGGCCTCATCAAGGCGCGTACGCCGGCCGACTTCCTGCCGGTGAACCGCGACAGCGCCGCGCTGCTCTCGGCCCTGGCACCCGACGCACATCTGGTCCTGCTCTCCTCGCTCGCCGCGCGCGAGCCTCAGCTCTCGGCCTACGGCGCCAGCAAGCGGGCAGGGGAAGCGGTCGTCGCCGTGCGCAGCGGCCCCTGGACCATCGTCCGGGCGCCGGCGGTCTACGGGCCGGGTGACCGCGAGACGCTGGCCTATTTCCGCGCCGTGAAGTCGGGGCTGGCGGCCGAGCCGCGGATCGCCGGGGCGAAGCTCTCGCTGATCCACGTCACCGACCTCGCCGAGGCGCTGGCGTCGGTCGTCGAGCGTCCGCCGGCGAACGGGACCTACGAGATCGACGACGGACGGGACGGGGCCTACTCGTATGCCGACATGGCGACCGCCGCCGGCGAGGCGCTCGGCCGCCGGCCATGGCGGGTCCGCATCCCGAGACGGGTCATGGCAGCCGTCGCCGGATGGAACGCGCTCAGGCAATCGCTGGGCGGTCCGACCCAGATCTTGACCGCCGGCAAGGTGGCGGAGATCTTCCATCCCGACTGGTCGGTGCATGACCGGCGACTGGCCGCAGCGATCGGCCATGGCTGTCGTTATGACCTGCCGGCCGGCTTCCGGGACACGATCTCGTGGTATCGCGCCCAAGGCTGGCTCTAGACCGTGTGAAACACTGCGTAACAATTTGTTATTTCACATGGATTCAACGATTCGGCACAACTTTCCCGCCTGACCCCGGGACCGGAGAGTGTTTTGCGCACTGCCCATCAAATGATCGTCGAAAACGACGGCATGACCGACACCATCGACCTGCGCCGCGAGAGCACCCTCGCGCGCGGAGAGGTCATGGGCGAGATTTGCCATCACCTGCTGCCGTATCAGACCGGCGAGAAGCCGATCACCGGCGACACGGTGATCGCCAAGGACCTGACCATCGACTCGCTGGCGATCATGGACATGGTCATGGAGCTCGAGGACCGCTTCGACATTTCGATCCCCATGAACGTCGTGGCCGAGATCCACACCGTCGACCAGCTCGCGGACACCATCCTGAAGCTGCACGCCCGGCGTTAGCCATGGGCCTGTTCGACCGGCATGCGGGCCTCCTCGAGGCCTATCGGGACGTTCGGACCACCGGCTACGACCCGTTCCAGATCCGCATGGAGCGGGTCCTGTCGCCCACCGAGGCGATCATCAACGGCAAGAAGACGCTGCTGGTCGGCACCAACAACTATTTCGGCCTGACCTTCGACGAGAGCTGCAAGGAAGCGGCGATCGAGGCGATTCGCGCCGAGGGCACCGGCACCACCGGCTCGCGCATCGCCAACGGCAGCTACAACGAGCATGTGGCGCTGGAGCGCGAGATCGCCGAGTTCTACGGCAAGAAGCACTGCATGGTCTTCACGACCGGCTACCAGGCCAACCTGGGGGTGATCTCCACCCTGGCCGGCGAGGGCGATTTTCTGCTGATCGACGCCGACAGCCACGCCTCGATCTACGACGCCTGCAAGATGACCCAGGCCGAGGTCGTGCGCTTCAAGCACAACGACCCGTCGAGCCTGGAGGCCCGCCTGCGCCGCCTCGGCGACCGGCCGGGCAACCGTGTCGTGGTCCTCGAGGGCATCTACTCGATGCTGGGCGACAGCGCGCCGCTGCGCGAGTTCGTCGATGTCTGCAAGAAGTACAACGCCTATGTCCTGATCGACGAGGCCCATTCGCTGGGCGCGCTGGGCGAGACCGGCCGCGGCCTCTGCGAGTCGACGGGGGTGATCGACGACTGCCACTTCATCGTCGGCACCTTCTCCAAGACGCTGGGCGCCATCGGCGGCTACTGCGTCTCCGACGATCCCGACTTCGACATCCTGCGCGTCACCGTGCGCGCCTACATGTTCACCGCCTCGCTGCCGCCCTCGATCGTCGCCTCGGTGCGCCAGGCGTTGCGCGTCGTGCAGGCCAAGCCCGAGCTGCGCACGCAGCTATGGGCCAACGTCGCCACGCTCTATGACGGGCTGAAGGCGCGGGGCTTCACGCTCGGCCCCGAGCATGGACCGGTGGTCGGCGTGCACCTGCCCGATCGCATGACCGCGATCGGCTTCTGGCGCGCCATGCTCGACGCCGGCATCTACGTCAACGTCGCCGTGCCGCCGGCCACGCCCAACGGCGTGTCGCTGCTGCGCTGCTCGCTGTGCGCCGTGCACACGCGCGAGCAGCTCGAGCACATGGTCGAGGTCATGACCGGCATCGGCCGCCAGTTCGGCGTGCTGCCTGCCCAACCCGAGCTGCGCGTCGCCGGCGCGCGCTCATAGTCTTCCGGACCGCGAGCGTCCCGCTCGCTCATGAGC
>CAYRBQ010000347.1:0-4895 GCA_964422305.1 uncultured Reyranella sp.
GGCGGCACCTGGTACTGGAACCGCTATCCCGGCGCGCGCTTCGATTCGGAGAGCTGGACCTACGGCTTCTCCTTCTCGCCGGAGGTGCTGAAGGAGTGGGACTGGAAGGAGCATTTCTCCGGCCAGCCCGAGAACCTGCGCTACTGCGAGTTCCTCGCCGACAAGTTCGACCTGCGCCGCGACATCACCTTCGATGCGCGCGTGAAGGCCGCACACTGGAACGACCGGGCGGGCGAATGGGAGCTCGCCTTCGAGGACGGCCGCCGCGCCGCCGCGCGCTTCCTCGTGACCGCGATCGGCCCGCTCTCGTCGCCCACCATGCCGGTGATCCCTGGTGTCGAGGACTACCAGGGCGAATCCTGGCACACCGGCCTGTGGCCGCATCGGCCCGTGAGTTTCGAGAACAAGCGCGTGGCCGTCATCGGCACCGGCGCCTCGGGCGTGCAGGCCATCACCGAGATCGCCAAGACGGTGGGCCACCTCACCGTGTTCCAGCGCACCCCCAACTGGTGCACGCCGCTGCGCAACAGCCCGATCGCGCCCGAGGAGATGGCGGACATCAGGAGCCGCTACGACCAGATCTTCGCGCAGTGCCGCGACAACTGGGGCTGCTTCATCCACACCGCCGATCCGCGTCACTCGACCGACGTCACGGAGGAGGAGCGCGAGGCCTTCTTCGAGAAGCTCTACGCCATGCCGGGCTTCGCCTTCTGGCAGGGCAACTTCCGCGACGTGCTGATGGACCAGGCGGCGAACGACGCCCTGACGGCGTTCGTGGTGAAGAAGATCCGCGCCCGCGTGAAGGACCAGCGGATCGCCGACAAGCTGATCCCGACCAACCACGGCTACGGCACGCGCCGCGTGCCGCTCGAGAGCGGCTACTTCGAGGTCTACAACCAGCCCAACGTCGAGCTGGTCGACCTGCGCGAGACGCCGATCGAGCGCATCACGCAGAAGGGCATCAGAACCTCCGACCGCGAGCGCGCGTTTGACCTCATCATCTATGCCACCGGCTTCGACGCCATCACCGGCGCCTTCGACCGCATCGATTTCCGCGGCAGGGACGGCGCGAAGCTCAGGGACAAGTGGGCCGACGGCCCGCACACCTATCTCGGCCTGAACGTCGCGGGCTTCCCCAACATGCTGACCCTGGTGGGCCCGCACAATGCGGCCACCTTCTGCAACCTGCCGCGCTGCATCGAGCAGAACGTCGAGTTCGTCAGCGACCTGCTGGGCTGGATGCGCGAGCACGGCAAGACCCGCATCGAGGCGACGCCGGAGGCCGAGGAGACCTGGACCGCGCATGTCCACGACACCGGATCGCGGCTCCTGCTGACCAAGGTCGATTCCTGGATGACCGGCGTGAACAAGAACGTCGCCGGCCGCCAGAAGCGCACCTTCATGGCCTATGCCGGCGGCGCGCCGAAGTATCGCCAGAAGTGCGAGGAGATTGCGGCCAACGGATATGAGGGGTTTGCGCTGAGGTAGCCTCCGACCCCCTCCGTCGTCGTAAGACGACGACACCTTCCCCGCAGACGGGGGAGGAGAACTCCTCCCCTTCGCGGACTCCGCGAAGGGGAGGTGTCGGCCTCATAGGCCGACGGAGGGGTCACCGCGCCCCGCGCACCAGCCGCCCGGGCAGCGCGCCGGTGAACGCGCCGTCGCGATAGGTCGGCCGGCCGCCGACGATCGTCGCTCGGTAGCCCTCGGCCTTCTGCTCGAGCCGGCGCCCGCCGCCCGGCAGGTTGTGCACCGGATGCGGCGCGGCGACTCGGAGCCGGTCGAGGTCGATCACGTTGATGTCGGCCTTGTAGCCGGGGCTGAGCCGGCCGCGATCGCCGAAGCCCACGGTGCGCGCCGGCACGTCGGTGAGCTGCTGCACCGTCCAGGAAAGCGGCAGGCGCTCGCCGCTGCGGTCGCGCATCCAGTAGGTCAGCGCGTGCGTCGTGTAGCTCGCGTCGCAGATCAGCCCGTAATGCGCGCCGCCGTCGCCCAGCGCGATCACCGTGTTGGGGTCGCGCAGCATCGCCGCCATGTTGGCGTCGGAGCAGTCGGTGTAGTTGGCGCCGGGATGGAACAGGATGGTGCGGCCGTCGCCCTGGACCAGCAGATCGTAGGCGAGCTCGAGCGGCGTGATGCCGAGGGCCGCCGCGCGCGCGTCGAGTCGCTCCGCGGCCGGTGGCGTGTAGTTCGGCGGGTCGCCCAGCACGAACATGTTCCCGACGCTGCGCATGAAGGCCAGCATCTGCGGGTTGCGGTAGACCGGTTCCTCGGCGAGCAGTCGCGCCTTCATCGCGGGCTCGCGCAGCCGCGCGAGCTTCTCGCCAAGCGGCAGACCCTCGACCTCGCGATAGCCCGGGCAGGTGGAGAAGGGATGGAAGGAGAGCTCCAGCCCGTAGAGCAGCGCCACCGGCCGTGCCGCGACCTGGCCGCGGATCGGCAGGCCCTCCCGGTTGGCGCGGTCGATCTCGCGCAACAGGGTCTGCCAGCGGCCGGGATAGATCGAGATGTCGAGCAGGGTGAAGGAGAGCGGCCGGCCCGAGGCCTCGACCAGGCGGCGCAGCATGGCGAACTCGGTCGAGCCGTCGCCCGTCGTGTCGGCGAAATCGTCGAGGAGCTGGATCACGCCCTTGCCGGTGCGGCGGAGCCCGCGGGCGATCGCCGTCAGCTCCTCCTCGGCCGCGGTGATGGTGGGCGTCAGCGCACCCTCCGAGGTGCGGTGGAACAGCGAGCGCGAGGTCGAGAAGCCCAGCGCGCCCGCGTTGACGCCTTCCTCGACCAGCGCGCTCATCGCCGCCAGGTCCTGCGCCGTCGCCGGCTCGCGCTCGACGCCGCGTTGGCCCATCACGAAGACCCGCAGCGGCGCGTGCGGCACCTGCGTGGCGAAGTCGATGTCGCAGCGCCGGGCCTCGAGCGCGTCGAGATACTCGGGGAAGCTCTGCCAGGTCCACGGCACGCCCTCGCGCATCACGATCTCGGGAATGTCCTCCACCCCCTCCATGACCTTGATCAGCGTGTCGCGGTCCTCGGGCCGGCAGGGCGCGAAGCCCACGCCGCAATTGCCCATCAGCACCGTCGTCACGCCATGGCCGGAGGAGGGCGTGAATCGCTCGTCCCACGTCGCCTGCCCGTCATAGTGCGTATGGATGTCGACGAAGCCCGGCGTCACCGCGAGACCCTTGGCGTCGATCTCCTCGCGGCCGGCGCCGGGGATCCTGCCGACCGCGGCGATCTTGCCGTCCTGTACCGCGACGTCCGCCTCGCGCGGCTCCGCACCCGTGCCGTCGATCACGGTGCCGCCGCGCACCACCAGATCGTATGAGGCTGCCATGGCTTCCTCCTGTGGAAGTCGGACCTCCAGCGTGTCACCGCAAAGGTATCCTCGCAATCGAGGAAGGGGGCGCTGCTGCAGAGCGGCTCACCCGTTCTGCGTGCCGTCCTGGTAGCCGCCGCCGATGCGCTGGCCCGGCGCCAGCAGGCCCTGGCCGGGGACGTGGTTGATCTCGAGGCGCACGCCGTCGGGATCCTCGAACAGGATCGAATTGTAGCCCGGCGCGTAGGCGTCCTCGCGAGGCGCGCGCACGATGTGGGCGCCGATCGATTTCAGGAAGGCGAAGGCCTCGTCGATGTCCTCGCGCCCGCGCGCCCGCCAGCAGTGATGATGAAGGCCCACGGTTCCCTGCTTGAACTTCTGGCCCGCGTTCTCGGGCGAGGGCGCGTGGATGCCGAACCCGGTGCGGCCGCCCACGCCGTAGAAGGTGTTGTGCGTGTCGGCGACGATGGTCATGCCGAGGAACGGCAGCAGCTTGCCGTAGAAGGCCCGGGCCGCCGCGAAGTCGCCGGCGGTGATGAAGGTGTGGGCGACGCCGTTGACCTGCATGGGCTCTCTCCTGGTCACCCGCCGTTGCCGGAGCCGAACTGGATGCCCCAGTGGCCATCCTTGTTCGTGACGACATAGAGCGAGAAGTATTTGCCGATTGCCGATCCGTCCTTGCGGTAGCGGGTGAAGTCGACGGCGACATGCGCCTTACCCTGCGTGGCGAAGACGACCTGCGTGCGGTCCCACTCGGTGTGGTCCCAGCCGTCCGCCGAGACGGTGTTGTGGAAGTTCTCGAAGCGATAGTCCGTCGGTGTCTCGTAACGAACCAGCGTGCCCTTGGCGCCGATGCGGGCGTGCGGGAAGTTGAAGGCGTCGCGGATCGCTTCGGTGTTCCGCGCGTTCAGCGCCACGAGATAGCGGTCGACGGCCGCCAGGGCCTCCCGCTCGACATCCGACGACATGTTCGTTCCTCCGCCTCAGGCCTTGTCCAGGAACACATCGTAGCCGCGTTCGCTGAGCTTCAGCACGCAGACTCCGTTGCCGAACGGGTCGGCGAGGCCGGCGATACGGCCGAAGTCGGCAGTCGTAGCCGGACGTTCGAGGACGGCGCCTGCACTGACAGCACGCTCGACGGCGGCATCGACGTCCTCGACCAGCACGTCGAAGTGGACCGGCGTCCAGTGGCGTTCGTAGCGGCGCTTGTCGCCGCCGGCGCCGACGGTGCCGGCCTCCTTGGTCAGGAGATAAAGAGGAGCGGGCCAGCCGAGCAGCTCGGCGAAGCCGCCGAAATGGCGGCTGACCTTCAGGCCGAAGGCCTGGGTGTAGAAGCCGATCGCCGCATCGAGATCCGGCACGTCGATGTTGATCAACAGGGACATGTCGGGAGCCTGACGCCGTGGACTGCGTCGGGCAAACGGCGATTGCTCATCCTCGGGTCAGCTTTTCTCGCCGAACAGGTCCGCGATTTGGACCTGAGTCGGCGAAAACCGTCCGCTGCAGACGGTGCGGCGCTTCGTGAATTTCCGGACAAACAGTTCCCGAACAACTCGTGTTCGGAAAGTGTCGTCAGATCACC
>CAYRBQ010000348.1:0-2890 GCA_964422305.1 uncultured Reyranella sp.
GCGCGGATTGACGTAGGCCTTCCCGCCCGCCGCGATCTGCCGGGCGTTCAGCTCCTCGAACGCCTTGCGCTCCATGTAGACTTCGCCGCGCACGTCGAAGGCCTTGGGCACGCCCTTGCCGCTCCCATGGCCCTTGAGCTTCTGCGGGATGTCCCTGATCGTCTTGAGGTTGGCGGTGACGTCCTCGCCGGTCGTGCCGTCGCCGCGGGTCGCGCCCTGGACGAACACGCCGTCCTCGTAGCGCAGGCTGATCGACAGCCCGTCGATCTTCGCCTCGCAGGAGAGCGCGATCTCGGCGTCGGGCTTGAGGTCGGTCTCGCGCTCGAGGCCTCGCCGGACACGGTCGAGGAAGCCCTGCAGCTCCTCGTCGGTGAAGGCGTTGTCGAGCGACAGCATCGGGCGACCGTGGCGGACCTTGGCGAAGGCCGTGGTCGGCGTCGGCGCCACGCGCTGCGTCGGGCTGAACATGTCGACAAGCCGCGGGAAGCGCTCCTCGATCGCCTTCAGGCGCTGGCGCAGCCTGTCGTACTCGGCGTCCGAGATCTCCGGATCGTCCTTCTCGTGGTAGAGCTTGTCGTGACGGGCGATCTCCTCGGCCAGCCGCTTGTGCTCGGCGCGGCCCTGCCGCTCGGTGAGATCCTCTACCTTCAGGCCGGCCACGACCTTCGCTGCCTTCGACATCTTAGCCCGCCGTCGCCAGCAGCTTGTCGGCCGCGGCGCGCGCCTCGGCCGTGACCTCGGCGCCCGACAGCATGCGGGCGATCTCCTCGCGCCGCCCCTTGGGATCGAGCGAGAGCACGTCGGTGCTGGCGGCGCTGCGCGTCGTCGTCTTGCGGATCAGCCAGTGCCGGTCGGCGATGGCGGCGACCTGCGGCGAATGGGTGACAACCAGCACCTGGACGTCCTTCGCAAGCCGCTTCAGGCGCTCGCCGACGGCCGCGGCCGTGGCGCCACCGATGCCGGAGTCGACCTCGTCGAACACGATGGTCGGCGCATCGCCCACCCTGGCAAGGCAGACCTTGAGCGCCAGCAGGAAGCGCGACAGCTCGCCGCCCGACGCGATCCTGGCGATCGGCGCCGGTGGCGTGCCGGGATTGGTCGCCACGGTGAATTGCACGCGGTCGATGCCGGCGGCGGACCACTCGGCCTCGGGCAATGCCGTCACCTCGGTCACGAACTTCGCGCGCTCGAGCTTGAGCGGACCGAGCTCGGCTGCGACGGCCTTGTCGAGCTTCGCCGCGCCTTTGCGTCGCCCCGCCGCCTGCGCTTCGGCGGCCGCAACGTAGGCCGCGCGCGCCGCCTTGGCCGCCGCCGCGAGCTTGTTCAGGCCGGCTTCGCCGTCGTCGAGAGCGGCGAGCTGGGCGGCGAACTTCTCCACGAGCGCCGCGAGGTCCGGCACGGCGACATTGTGCTTGCGCGCGGCAGCGCGCAGGGCGAACAGCCGCTCCTCGATCTTCTCGAGCTTCGCGGGATCGAATTCCAGGGACTCGCGCGCCGTCTCGAGCTGGGCCTGCGCCTCGGTCGCTTCGCTGAGTGCCCGCTCCAACGCGGAGAGCGGCGTGTCCAGGCGGCCCGCCGCCTTGTCGGCGTTGCGCTCGATCAGGCGGTGCGCGGTGCGCAGCGCGGCGACCGCCCCACGTCCCTGCTCCAGCTCGGCCAGCGCCTGCTCGACCGCCTCGCCCAGCGCACTGCCGGCGCGCATGAGCTGCCGCTCGGCCGAAAGCCGCTCCTCGTCTTCGGCCTCGGGTGCCAACGCCTCCAACTCCTTCACGGCATGGCGGAGGAAATCCTCGTCACGCCGTGCCGCCTCGGCCGCCGCACGGGCGTCGGCCAGGGCCTGCTCCGCCGCACGCCAGTCACGCCAGGACGACGCCACTGCGGCGGATTGCCTGTCGAGCCCGGCAAAGGCGTCGAGCGAGGCACGGTGCGTTGCCGTGTCGAGCAGCCCGTGCTGCTCCATCTGGCCCTGGATCTCCACGAGCGTTTCGCCGAGACGGCGCAGCAGCGCCACCGACGCCGGCTGGTCGTTGACGAAGGCCCGCCCCCGGCCATCGGCGCTGATGGTGCGGCGCAGGGTCAACATGTCCTCGCCGCCGATGCCCTGCTCCGACAGAACCGAGCGGGCGGCGTGGTCGCGGGGCAGGTCGAAAGAGGCGGCAACCGAGGCCTGGGCGGCACCCCGCCGGACCGTGCCGGACTCGGCGCGCGCGCCGAGCGCCAGGCCCAACGCATCGATCAGGATGGACTTGCCGGCGCCCGTCTCGCCGGTCAGGGCACCGAGACCGCCGGCCTGCGCGAAATCGAGGTCGAGCTTCTCGATCAGCACGAAGTCGCGGATCGAAAGCGTGGCCAGCATGCCCGCCCGTTCAGAAGATGCTGGAGAACCAGCCGCGCTTCTCGTCCGGCGGACGCGTGCCCTCGCCGGTCATCAGGAAGTAGCTGTCCTGGTACCACTCGCTGCCGGGGAAATTGTAGCCCAACACCGCGGCAGCTTCCTGCGCCTCGTTCTTCACGCCCAGCGACAGGTAGCTTTCGACCAGCCGGTGCAGCGCCTCCGGCACATGGGTCGTGGTCTGGTAGCGTTCGATGACCACGCGGTAGCGGTTGATCGCGCCGACATACTGCTGGTTCTGCTGGTAGTAGCGACCGACCGTCATCTCCTTGCCGGCGAGATGGTCGATGCAGAGCTCGACCTTGAGGCGGGCGTCGCGGGCATACGGCGATTCCGGAAACCGCTTCACGACCTCGGCCAGGGCATCGAGCGCCTGCTGGGTGACGCGCTGGTCGCGGCCGACGTCGGAGATCTGCTCGTAGTAGCACAGCGCCTTCAGGTAATAGGCGTAGGGCAGGTCGCGATGGCCGGGGTGGAGCTGGATGAAGCGGTCCAGCG
>CAYRBQ010000348.1:2990-4894 GCA_964422305.1 uncultured Reyranella sp.
TAGGCGTAGGGCAGGTCGCGATGGCCGGGGTGGAGCTGGATGAAGCGGTCCAGCGCGATGATGGCCTCGTCGTACTTGTTCGACTGGTAGTAGGCGAAGGCCGCCATGATCTGCGCCTTGGTGGCCCACACCGAATAGGGGTGCTGGCGGTCCACCTCCTCGAAGTTCTTGGCCGCCTTCTTGTACTCCTGGGCGCCGAGGTCATCGAGGCCGCGATTGTAGAGCTGCTCGACCGGCTGCTCGACGTACTTGTCGTCGTCCGAGCCGCAGGCGGAAAGCCCGGCCGCTGCGACCGACAGCGCCAGTCCCGCAACGATGCTCCGCCCCCTAGCCGCGACCAACTTCGACATGTCCCATCCGCGATATTTCGTGCCGGCGCCTTATATCACGCTGCAGGGGAAAAAAGAGGGGCCGCGAAGGCCCCTCAGTGTGTGCGTGGAATCGGCAGAAACCTGCGTCAGTTTGCCTGTCGGCGCAGGAACGCAGGAATTTGCAGGTCGTCGTCATCGCGTGCCGGCTTCGCACGCTCCGTGACGTCGAGGCTGATCGAGGTCTGGACCGGCGCGGGACGCGCCGGCGGGGCCTTGGGTGCCACCGCGACGACATTCTCAGCAGCCGGACGGGCGACCGGCGGTTCGACCGGCGCTGCCGGCGCGGCGGCCGCGGCGGGCTTGGATGTGGAGAACGCACCGGTGATGCGCTGGAACAGGTTCGGCGCGCGGCTCTCGCCGGCCGAACGCGCCGCGACCGGGCGTGCGACGGGTTCGGCGCGCACCGGGGCCTTGGCGGCAGGCCGGCTGACACGCCAGTCGTTCTCGTCGACCAGCGGGCGTTGCGGAACCGGCGCAGGCGCCGCCGCGACCGGCGCGGGCGTCGGGGCCGGCATGGGTGCCGGAGCAGGCGCCGCGGCGACGGGCGCTGCCTCGACCGGTGCCGCCGCCATCATCACCGGCGTCGGGGCAGGCGCCTCGACGATCGGAGCGGGCTCGGGCATCGGTGCGGCGGCGATCGGCGCAGGTGGCGCCATGGCGGCGATGGGCGCGGGGGCCGGCGCCATGACCGGAGCCGGAGGCGGAGCGACGGCCGCCGGCGGGGCGACGACCGGAGCCACGGGCATGGCCGGAGCGGCGGGTGCCACAGCGGCGGCCGGAATCGCGACGCGTCCCACCGGCGGCGCTGCCGGCACGGCGCCGCGGCTGAGTGCCGGCTGACCCGTCTGCATCGGCCGGTTCATGTCGAGCGACAGGTAGTTGGGAACCGGCTGCTGCGAGGCCATCGCCGCGATGCCGGTGGCGACCACCGAGACCCGCATGCGGCCCTGCATCGTGGCATCGAAGGTCGAGCCGAAGATGATGTTGGCCTCGGCGTCCACTTCCTCGCGGATGCGGTTGGCGGCCTCGTCGACCTCGTGCAGCGTCATGTCGAGGCCGCCGGTGATGTTGATCAGGACGCCCTTGGCGCCCTTCATCGAATGGTCCTCGAGCAGCGGATTGGAGATCGCCGACTCGGCCGCGACCCGGCTGCGATCGGGGCCCTCGGCCTCGCCGGTGCCCATCATCGCCTTGCCCATCTCGCCCATCACCGTGCGGATGTCGGCGAAGTCGAGGTTGATGAGGCCGGGCATCACCATGAGATCGGTCACGCCACGCACGCCCATGTGCAGCACGTCGTCGGCCATCTTGAAGGCGTCGGCGAACGTCGTCTTCTCGTTGGCGATCTTGAACAGGTTCTGGTTCGGGATGACGATCAGCGTGTCCACCACCTTCTCGAGTTCGGTGATGCCCTGTTCGGCCGACACCATCCGGCGGCGGCCCTCGAAGTGGAACGGCTTGGTCACGACGCCGATGGTGAGGATCCCCTGCGCGCGCGCCGCCTCGGCGATCACGGGAGCGGCACCGGTGCCC
>CAYRBQ010000349.1:0-4892 GCA_964422305.1 uncultured Reyranella sp.
GGTCGCAGATCGGGCCGGCGCAGGCATCTTCGAGACCCTGCTTCATCGCTTCCTCGACCACGCTCATCACGTCCTGCGTGCCGCCCGAGGCCGTGTTGTCGCCGTGGTCGGCCATGACGACCGGGCCGCCGTCCAGCGACTTGGCGCGCGCCACCTGGACCGAGAGCGGCTCGGGATGGAACAGGAAGCCTTCGCGCTTCTCCCACGCCGTATCGAGGATGCGGTTCAGCAGGATCTCGCCCTCGGCCGTGCGCTTGTCGCAGACGATGACCGAGCTCAGCGCGAGGTGAGGGATGTCGGCTTGCGGGAAGCCGCCGAACACCGAGGCGTTCAGCACCTTGCCGGTATCCTCGGCCTGGTTGGCCATGCCCATCAGCGTCTTCATCGGCTCGCGCGACGGCGTGTGGACCAGCGAGCTGCTCATGATCGGGCGGTTGCCCCACACCATCTTCGGCTCGACCTCGCCCGCCAGGGTCTTGATCAATGTGCGACCCGCACGACGGGCCGTGTCGGCCATGTCGATGTGGGGATAGGTGCGATAGCCGGTGATGATCGTGGCGCCGTTGATCATGGCGTCGGTCATCTGGGTGTGGAAATCGAGCGCGACGGCGATCGGCACGTCGGGCGCGATCTTGCGGATGCGGTTCAGCAGCTCTCCTTCGCCGTCATCATAGTGCTCGGCGACCATCGCGCCGTGCAGCGCCAGCAGGACGGCATCGCAGCCTTTCTTCACGGCGTCGACGATGGCGCCGGTCATCTGCTCGTAGGCGGCCTTGGTGACGAGGCCGGACGGATGGGCCGAGGCGGCCATCGGCACGGCGAACTCGGCGCCAGCCTTGCGGGCCACCTCGATGAAGCCACCGAGGGAAGTGTTGGTGCCTTCGGATTCCTTGATGGCGGCTGGGCCGCTCAGGGCGCCGACATCGCCGCCGCGGGCGAAGGATTCGATGGTGGTGGCGAGGGGGGAGAACGTATTGGTCTCGTGCATCATCATCGCGACTACGAACTTCTTGGCCAACAACTCCTCCATCCCGGCTTAAGTGCTTGAACACCCTACAAAAGCGCACGTCGCGTGCGTCTGGCAAAGCGATGCAATTAGTGCAAATCAGCTTCGCGAGATTCTTGTGCGTTGCAGAAAGGCCACACCGGCGAGCTCATACGAACGGACGCTAAATCTGTGAATTCAGGGCGCTTTTTCACTCTTGCATTCTCTTCGCAGGTGCACCATTCTTTGGGGGCAGCAAACGCCGCCTCGGCGGCCTCTTTGTTTGCTGTATGCCCGTCTTGGGCGTTTCCTCCCTAAACTCGGGCCGTGCTTGTCACGGCCCCTTTTTTTGGCCGGATGCCGGCTACTCGGCCGCCAGAGGCCGCGGCTGAAGCACTTCCCGAGCCCGGTCGCCCATTTCCGCGAGGAAGCCAGTGACCAGGCGGCTGAACACCCCAGCGGTCGGCAGCTTCTCGTGCCGGGCCTCGTCCATATAGAGGGCGCGGTTTATCTCGACCTGCAGGGCGTGGCGGGCCAGCGCCGGCCGGCCATAGCGCTGGGTGGTGAAGCCGCCGGCATAGGGCTGGTTGCGCAAGACACGCAGCCCTCGCGACCGGAACCAGCGCTCGGCCGAGGCCACCAGGCCGGCGTCGCAGGATTCGCCGTGATTGTCGCCCAGGACGATGTCGACCCGGCCGACGCGATCGCGCGAGCCGAGGTTGGAGGCCGAAGAGGGCATGGAATGGGCATCGATCAGCAGGGCGCCGCCGAAGCTGCTGTAGGTGTGCTCGACCAGCAGCGACAGCGTCTGGTGATAGGGACGCCAGCAGGTTTCCAGTCGCTGCTCGATCGTCTCCGCCGGCACGCGGCCGCGATAGATCGCCTCGCCGCTGGCCGCGACCCGCGGGATCATGCCGAGGCCCGCGGCAACCCGTGTCGTGCGATGGTTCAGCGGCCGCGGCAGGGGGCCGTCGAACATGCCGGGGTCGAGTTCGTAGGGCTCGCGGTTGGCGTCGACGTAGGAACGCGGGAAGCGCGCGGCCAGGAAGAGCATGCCGAGCGAGGGGGCGGCCGAGAACAGGTCGTCGACGAAGGCATCCTCGGCCCGGCGCAGCGCCGTCAGGGGGACGGCCGCCTGGTCGAGGAATTCGGCCGCATAGATCGAGCCGCTGTGCGGCGAGGCGACGACAACCGGCACGGTCTGCCGGACCGGCATTCTGCAATCCAGGGCATCGTGATCGGGCAGCGCCGGCAGGAAATCCATCCCATGCTCATAGCCCGCGGGGCGGGGCGCGTCACGCCTCGCGCACTTGCCAATTCCCGGGCCGCGATGTAGACGACCGGGCTTCTTCCTGCCGCGGTCCGGCAGGCCGATGGCGATGGGCGCGTAGCTCAGCGGTAGAGCACTGTCTTGACATGGCAGTGGCCACAGGTTCGATCCCTGTCGCGCCCACCATCGCTTCACCACCAGCCCTTGATCGGAAACGAGCGTCGTCGGACTTTAGGGGATCACTGGAGTTCCGATGTCCGATTTTTTCTCGCTCTATTCCCACGAGTTCGTGCGCGTGGCGTGCTGCGTTCCGCGCACCCGGGTCGCCGACACCGCCTACAATCTCGCCGAGACCCTTAAGCTCGCCGCGGCCGGCGACAAGGCGCGCGCCGCCGTCATGGTCTTCCCGGAACTCGGGCTCTCGTCCTATTCGATCGACGACCTCCTGCTGCAGGACGCGCTGCTCGACCAGGTCGAGGCCTCGATCGGCAAGATCGTCGAGGCGAGCCGCAAGCTCTTCCCGGTGCTGATCGTCGGCGCGCCGCTGCGGGTGGCGAGCCGGCTCTACAACACCGCCGTCGTGATCCATCGCGGCAGGATCCTGGGTGTCGTGCCCAAGGTCTACCTGCCGAACTACCGCGAGTTCTATGAGAAGCGCCACTTCATCTCCGGCGCCAACACGATCTGCTCCTCGACCGAGCTGGCAGGGCAGACCGTGCCGTTCGGGACGGACCTGCTGTTCAAGGCGGGCGGCGTCGACGTCACGTTCCACGTCGAGATCTGCGAGGACGTGTGGGTGCCGATCCCGCCGTCGAGCCATGCCGCGCTCGCGGGCGCGGAGCTGCTGATCAACCTCTCGGCCAGCAACATCACGATCGGCAAGGCCGAGGCGCGGCGGCTGCTCTGCGGCAGCCAGTCGATGCGGGCCGTCGCGGCCTACGCCTATTCCGCGGCCGGGCCGGGCGAGTCGACGACCGATCTCGCCTGGGACGGCCATGCGGCGGTCTACGAGCTGGGCGACCAGCTCGTAGAGACGACGCGCTTCGAGAAGGACTCCACGCTGGTACACGCCGACGTCGATCTCGGCCGCATCCGCCAGGAGCGCCTGCGCTACAACGGCTTCGCTGATTGCGCCGAGCAGGAGTCCGCGCGCGTCGCGCGGTTCCGCAGGGTCGGCTTCCAGCTCGATCCGCCCAGGAATCGCGTCCCGCTCGACCGCGCCGTCGAGCGCTTCCCCTATGTGCCGTCGGATCCCGCGAAGCTGCGTGACAATTGCTACGAGGCCTACAACATCCAGGTCCAGGGTCTCGCCCAGCGCCTGCGGTCGAGCGGCACCCAGAACGCGGTCATCGGCGTTTCAGGCGGCCTCGATTCCACGCATGCACTGATCGTGACCTGCCGGGCGATGGACCAGCTCGGCATCAGCCGCAAGAACGTCTTCGCCTACACGATGCCGGGCTTCGGCACCTCGGACAAAACCCACAAGAATGCCTGGCGGCTGATGAAGGCGCTGGGCGTCACGGCCGCCGAGATCGACATCAAGCCGGCGGCGACCCAGATGCTGGCCGACATCGGCCATCCGTTCGGCAAGGGCAAGAAGGTCTACGACGTCACCTTCGAGAATGTGCAGGCGGGCCTGCGCACGGACTATCTGTTCCGGCTCGCCAACCAGAATCGCGGCATGGTCGTCGGCACCGGCGACCTGTCGGAGCTGGGGTTGGGCTGGTGCACCTACGGCGTGGGCGATCACATGTCCCACTACAATCCCAACGGTTCGGTCTCCAAGACGCTGATCCAGCACCTGATCCGCTTCGTCGCCGCCTCCGGCGACGTGAGCAAGGAGACGGCCGCGATCCTGCACGACATCCTGAACACCGAGATCTCGCCTGAGCTGATCCCGGCGGGAGCGGGCGGCGCCATCCAGTCGACCGAGCAGTCGGTCGGCCCCTATGCGCTGCAGGACTTCAACCTCTTCTACCTGACGCGGCTCGGCTACCGGCCGTCGAAGATCGCCTTTCTCGCCTGGCATGCCTGGCACGACACGAAGAAGGGCGCATGGCCCGCCAACCTGCCCGACGGCGGACATCGCGCCTACACGCTTGCCGAGATCAAGCACTGGCTGTCGCTCTTCCTGCGCCGCTTCTTCACCAACCAGTTCAAGCGCTCGGCGGTGCCGAACGGTCCGAAGATTTCGTCGGGCGGCTCGCTGTCGCCGCGCGGCGACTGGCGCGCGCCATCGGACGGCAGTCCCGACGTCTGGCTCGCGGAACTGAAAGCGATTCCCGAGACCAAGGGAAAGGTGTAGGCCAAGGTCCGAGGAAAACGCGCAAGGAGGTTCCGGTGCCGCTCGAGATCAAGAAGACCGTGCAGCAGATGGTCGACGAGGCCAACAGCCAGATCGAGACCATGTCGCTAGCCGACGCCATGAAGGCACACGGCAATTCCGGCATCACCTTCATCGACATCCGCGACCCGCGCGAGCTGTGGCGAGACGGCACAATCCCCGGCGCGATCAACGTCACGCGCGGCATGCTCGAGATGTGGATCGATCCCAAGAGCCCCTATGCCAAGGACTACTTCCAGACCGGCAACAAGTTCGTCTTCTTCTGCGCCGGCGCCTGGCGCTCGGCGCTCGCC
>CAYRBQ010000350.1:0-4869 GCA_964422305.1 uncultured Reyranella sp.
CTTCCTCGACCGCGACCGGCAGTATTCCTGTGCGTATTTCAAGACAGGCAGCGAGCCGCTCGAGGTCGCGCAGGTCGACAAGAAGCGCCACATCGCGGCCAAGCTGCTCCTGAAGCCAGGCCAGAAACTGCTCGATATCGGCTCCGGCTGGGGCGGCATGGGCCTGTATCTAGCGGGCGAGCACGGCGTCGATGTGACGGGCGTGACGCTTTCCAGGGAGCAGCACGCCGTATCGAGCCGCCGCGCCCTGGAAGGCGGCCTCGCCGATCGCGTCCGCTTCAAGCTCATCGACTATCGGCACGAGGCAGGCCGCTACGACCGCATCGTGTCGGTCGGCATGTTCGAGCATGTCGGCGCATCGCACTACGTCGAGTATTTCAGCAAGGTGAAGGACCTGCTGGCCGACGACGGCGTCATGCTGCTGCATTCGATCGGCCGCATGGAACCTCCCGGCGGCACCAACACCTGGCTGCGCAAGTACATCTTCCCGGGCGGCTATTCGCCCGCCCTGTCGGAGGTGCTGGCCGCCATCGAGAAGGTCGGCCTCTGGGTGACCGACATCGAGATCCTCCGCCTGCACTATGCAGAGACCCTGCGCCTGTGGCGGCAGCGTTTCCTCGCCAACAGGGAGCAGATCAAGCAGCTCGCGGGCTACGACGACCGCTTCTGCCGCATGTGGGAGTTCTATCTCGCCGGCTGCGAAGTGGCCTTCAGGTACATGAACCAGATGGTCTTCCAGATGCAGATCGCCCGGCGCCAGGACGCCGCGCCGCTGACGCGCGACTACATGATCGACCGCGAACGCGGCGAAGCCACGAGTTCCATGGCGGCGGAGTGACGATCCACTAGGGTTGTCCCCAGCTTTCAGGTTATCCTGATGAGGCCACAGCATTAGCGGTGGTGGCTGTTCCCTCTGGCCACTAACAAAGGCTCGACATGGAGCCCCTGAAAGACACCTCGAACGTCACGAGGCTGCCCGGCGCGGAAGACGCACGGCTACGCGAACCGCCCCACAATTTCGAGGCGGAGCAGGCGCTGCTCGGCGCCATCCTCGTCAACAACGCCGCCTATCAACGCGTCGCGGAGTTCCTGCGCCCCGAGCATTTCGCCGATCCGCTGCATGGCAAGCTCTTCGACTCGCTGTCGCGCCTGATCGAGCGTGGCCAGGTCGTGAGCGCCGTCACGCTCAAGACCTATGTCGAGCAGGACGAGGCCATGAAGGAGGCCGGCGGCGCGGCCTACTTGGCGCGCCTCGCCGCTGCGTCTGTGCACGTTATCGACGCCGCCGCCTTCGGCCGCGCCGTGCACGACCTCTATCTCCGGCGGCAGCTCATCGACCTCGGCGAGAATGTCGTGAACGGCGCCTTCTCGGGCGATGTCGAGGAGACGGCGCTGCAGCAGATCGAGACGGCGGAGAAGAAGCTCTACGATCTTGCCACGACCGGCCAGACCGAAGGCGGCTTCAAGCCTTTCCGCATGGCCCTCACCGAGGCCACCGTCGCGGCGGAGGCGGCCTACCACCGTGTCGGGCAGCTCACCGGCGTGGCGTCGGGCCTCACACAACTCGACAAGCTCCTGGGTGGCATGCACCGCTCCGACTTGATCATCCTCGCGGGCCGCCCCTCGATGGGAAAGACGGCGCTCGCCACCAACATCGCGTTCAACGCCGCGAAGGCCTACCGCGAGGAGATCGTCGATGGCCAGCCGAAGGCGGTCGATGGCGCCGTGGTCGGCTTCTTCTCACTGGAAATGTCGTCTGAGCAGCTTGCCACCCGAATGCTCGCCGAGCAGGCCGAGGTTTCGTCAGAGAAGATCCGCAAGGGTGAGCTGATCAGCAGCGACTTCGATCGCGTGCTCTCGATCAGCCAGGAGCTCGAGCACCTCAACTTCTTCATCGACGACACGCCGGCGCTCTCGATCGCCGCGCTGCGCACCCGCGCCCGCCGCCTCAAGCGCACCCACGGGCTCGGCCTGCTGATCGTCGACTACCTCCAGCTTCTGAACCCGTCGGGCAAGTCGCGGCAGGAGAACCGTGTGCAGGAAGTCTCGGAGATCACGCGCGGCCTCAAGACGCTCGCCAAGGAGCTCGACGTGCCGGTGATCGCCCTGTCGCAGCTCAGCCGCGCCGTCGAGCAGCGCGAGGACAAGCGGCCGCAGCTCGCCGACCTGCGCGAATCGGGCTCGATCGAGCAGGACGCAGACGTCGTCATGTTCGTCTACCGCGAGGAGTATTACCTCACCCGCTCCGAGCCGACGCGGCGCGCCGAGGAAAGCGACCAGCGCTTCAACGAGCGCCACGACGCCTGGAAACAGCGCTGCGAGCAGACCTACGGCAAGGCCGAGGTGATCGTGGCCAAGCAGCGTCATGGCCCCACCGGCATCGTCCAGCTCTCCTTCGAAGGCCAGTTCACGAAATTCGGCAACCTGCCGGGCTACGACGAAGCGCCGGGCCCGGCTTTCTAGGTCGGCCGGATGTCATCGCCAGACGACGCCGCCCGCCGCGCCGGCGCGATCCTCTCGATCGATCTAGGCGCGATCGCCGCCAACTGGCGGGGTTTGCGCGATGCAGGCCGCGCGACCGGCCGGCCGGTCGACTGCGCCGCCGTGCTCAAGGCCGATGCCTATGGCTGCGGCGCGGCGATCGTGGGTCCGCGCCTCGCCGCTGAAGGCTGCCGGCATTTCTTCGTCGCCCATGTCGACGAAGGCATTGCGCTACGCGCCGTGCTGCCCGAGATGCCGATCTATGTGTTGAACGGCCTGCTGCCCGGCACCGAGCCCGACTTCGTGGAGCACGGCCTCACGCCGGTGCTGAACCATCTCGGCCAGCTCAACGCCTGGCGTGCCGCCGCACAGCGCTACAACCGGCCGCTCGACGCGGTGGTGCACATCGACACCGGCATGCACCGGCTGGGCTTCGGCCCCGAGGATGCACAGGTGCTGATCAACGAGCGCGGCCGGCTGCGCGGACTTCGGCTCGCGCTGATCATGAGCCATCTGGTCGCTTCCGAGGAAACCTCCAACCCGATCAATGGCGAGCAGCTCTCGCGTTTCCGCACCTTCGTGCGGGCGATGCCAGGCGCGCCGACCTCGCTCGCCAATTCCTCCGGCATCTTTCTCGGCCCCGACTATCACTTCGATATGCTCCGTCCTGGAGCCGCCCTGTATGGCATCAATCCCCTGCCCGGCCAGTCCAATCCGATGCTGGGTGTGGTGACCTTGCAGGTCCGCATCCTGCAAACCCGCCGCATCGACGCCTTCCAGACCGTGGGCTATGGCGGCGCCTGGCGGTCGGCCCGGCCGAGCCGGGTGGCCACGATTGCGCTCGGGTATGCGGACGGCTATTTCCGTAACCTCGTCAACCGCACCCATGTGCATCTCGCCGGACACACAGTGCCCGTCATCGGCCGCATCTCCATGGACCTCGTGACCGTCGATGTCACCGACGTGCCCGAAGAGCTGAGCCAGCCCGGCATGACGGTCGAGGCGCTGGGCCCGCATCTCACGGCAGACGACCTCGCCGATCATGCGCGCACCAACGCCTACGAGGTCATGACGGCGCTCGGCCGACGTTACCATCGCGCCTACGTCGACAGCTTCGCCGATGCCGCACCAGACCCGGCGGGAGACGCCGCGTGACCGTTCCGCTGCTGACCGTCCTCGGGCGGATGACGCTCGCTTTCCTCGAGGCGATCGGCAGCGTCTCGGCCTTCGCCTTCGAGGCGGTGCGCCAGGCCGTGCGGCCGCCCTGGTATCGCCAGCAGATCCTCCGGCAGATCATGGAGATCGGCTACTACTCGCTGCCCGTCGTCGGACTCACCGCGATCTTCACCGGCATGGTTCTGGCGCTGCAGAGCTATACGGGCTTTGCGCGCTTCTCTGCCGAAAGCGCCATTCCCAACGTGGTCGTCGTCTCGCTGACCCGCGAGCTCGGCCCGGTGCTGGCGGGCCTGATGGTCGCCGGCCGTGTCGGGGCGGCGATGGCCGCCGAGATCGGCACGATGCGCGTCACCGAGCAGATCGACGCACTCACCACGCTCTCGACCAACCCATTCAAGTACCTGGTCGTCCCGCGCCTGATCGCCGGCGTCGTCACCCTGCCCATCCTCGTGCTGGTCGCCGACATCATCGGCGTGCTGGGCGGCTTCCTGGTCGGCGTCTACAAGCTCGACTTCAACGATGCGGCCTACCTCCGCAACACCGTCGACTTCCTGCAATTCCAGGACGTGTTCTCCGGCCTTGTGAAGGCCGCCGTGTTCGGCTTCCTGATCACGCTGATGGGCTGCTACCACGGCTACACGTCGAAGGGCGGTGCCCAGGGCGTCGGCATGGCGACCACCAACGCGGTGGTGTCGGCCTCGATCCTGATCCTGACGTTCAACTACTTCATCACCGAAGCCTTCTTCGCGCGCTGATCCGCCGGCCATGGCTTCCCCTCAAATCGCCCCCAAGATCTCGCTGAGCGGTGTCACCAAGGCCTTCGGGCCGAAAAAGGTGCTGCAGGGCATCGACCTCGACGTGGCGCCCGGCGAATCGATGGTGGTGATCGGCGGTTCGGGCTCGGGCAAGTCGGTGCTGCTGAAATGCATCCTCGGCCTCATGAAGCCCGACCGCGGCTCGATCAAGGTCGACAACGAGGAGACCTGCGATCTCACCGATCGTGGCCGGGCGCGCGTGATGCGCAAGTTCGGCATGCTGTTCCAGGGCGGCGCGCTCTTCGACTCGCTGCGCGTCTGGGAGAACGTCGCCTTCGGGCCGATCCAGAGCGACGGCGTGCCGCCCGACCAGGCGCGCGAGATCGCCGTCGCCAAGCTCGGCGCCGTGGGCCTCGGCCCCGAGATCGGCGAGCTCTATCCCTCCGAGCTGTCGGGC
>CAYRBQ010000351.1:0-4854 GCA_964422305.1 uncultured Reyranella sp.
GTCGGGAATGACGCGGTTCACCAAGCCCATCGCCAGCGCCTCGGGCGCACGGAACTTGCGGGCGGAGCAGAGCAGGTCGAGCGCCGTCGGCAGGCCGACCAGCCGTGGCAGCAGCCAGCTGATCCCGTGCTCGGCGATCAGGCCACGCTGGGCGAAGGCGGTCGTGAAGACGGCCGACTCGCCCGCAAAGCGCAGGTCGGCGTAGAGCGGGATCACCATGCCGAGGCCTGCCGCCGGCCCGTTGATCGCGGCAATGATGAACTTCGGGATCGCCGGGAAATAGGAGTAGTTCATCTTGAACTCCGCAATCGTGCTGCCGCCTGGCAGGCCCTCCTGCGCCTTGCTCGACCGGTCGGTCGAGGCGCCGGCGCCGATCGCCTGCAGGCCGCCCATGTCAGCTCCCGCACAGAAGCCGCGGCCCGCGCCAGTCAGGATGATCGCGCGAACGTCGGAGTCCGCCCCGGCCTTGTGCATGGCGTCCTTGAGGTCGAGGTGCATCTGTCGCGTCCAGGCGTTGAGCTTCTCCGGACGGTTGAGCGTGATCGTGCAGATGCGGTCCGCGACGTCGTAGAGGACGGTTTCATAGGCCATCTTGGGGTCTCCTCATGTGCATTCTTGTGTCTGGAATGATAGGGCGGCAGCGATACAAATGGGACCCAATCACTACAAATGGCACCCGATTGGAGGCGGGGAACGGAGGCCGTTGGACTAGGATCGCTTCGCGGACGGGGGACTGTCAGGGGTGACGGGAAGGGTCCGCAGATCAAGGCTTTTGTGGTATCTTGCACCTACAAAGCAATGAACATTGCCGAGGTTGGAAATGGCTAAACGCGAGTTCGCCCACCCGAACGAGATGCACAAGTACGTGGGCCAGGAAATTGGGGTCAGCGACTGGGTCGAGATCACTCAAGACAGGATCGATCTCTTCGCCGATGCAACCGGCGATCATCAGTGGATCCATGTGGATGTCGAGCGGGCCAGGAAGGACATGCCGGGGGGCAAGACCATCGCCCACGGCTTCCTGACGCTCTCCCTGATCCCGATGCTCAACCACCAGATCTCGCACATCAATAACGTGCGCAACGGCATCAACTACGGCTGCAACAAGGTGCGCTTCACCAGCCCGGTCCCGGCCGGCGCCAAGGTCCGTGCCCGCGCGAAGCTGCTGGCCGCCGATCCCATGGACAAGGGCGGCGTGCGGCTCACCAACCAGATCACGATCGAGATCGAAGGGCAGGATCGCCCGGCCTGCGTGGCCGAGACCATGTCCATCGTCTACGGCACCTGAGGGCTGTTCATTGCTCACACGTGAAGAATTGAGCTCCGAGCGCATCGACCAGATCGTCGCCGACGCGCGGGCTGCCGGGTACCACTTCTTCCTTTCGTCGGCGGAGCGCGAGGCCAGCCTCAAGGAAGCGCTCGCGGGCTACCAGCCGGGCGAGGAAGTCTGGGTGTTCGCCTATGGCTCCCTGATGTGGAATCCGGCATTCGAGTTCGCCGATCAGCAGCCCTGCAAGGTCGACGGCTGGCGGCGCTCCTTCTGCTTCTGGACACCGCTCGGCCGCGGCACGCCCGAACTGCCCGGCCTGATGCTGGCGCTCGAGGGCGGCGGCGAGTGCGAGGGCATCGCCTATCGGTTGGCCCCGAACCAGGTGCACAGCGAATTGGGCATCCTGTGGAACCGCGAGATGCTGTCCGGTGTCTACAAGGCCAAGTGGGTCCAGACGAAGCTGCGCGACGGCCGCACCGTGACGGCCGTGACCTTTGTCGTCGACACCGGCCACTGCCAGTATTGCGGCGACCTGCCGATCGAGAAGGCGGCCCACCATATCGCCTTCGCCGAAGGCCGCCGCGGCGCCTGCCGCGACTACCTCGCCAACACCGTCGCGCACGCCCGTGCGCTCGGCATCCACGATCCCTACATCGAGGAGCTGGTCACACGCGTCGGCGACCTGCGCGGTGAACGCGTGCTGCCCACCGTGCCGCCCAATGCGGAGATGGCCGGCGAGGCCTAGCTTCCGGCCTCACCTCGCCCTTCGGAAGCGACTGCACCGGCGAAGGTGCGGCATTGCAGGCCCTGTGACATAGTCGCGGCGTGTCTGCCCTCGTCGTCCGCTGGCTCGCGCTGCCGCCCAATCTGCGGGGCATTCTCTGGGTGGCACTGTCGGGCGTGCTGTTTGCGCTGCTCAACGTCTTCACGCTGATTCCCGCGCAGCACCTCAATCCCTATGTGATGGCGTTCCTGCGCTATTTCTTCGGCGCGCTGTTCCTCGTTCCCATCGTCTTCCGGCTGGGCCTCTACCGGTCCCTCCACACCAATCGCCTCGGCCTGCACATCTCGCGCGGCGCGATCCACACGGCCGGAATGATGCTGTGGTTCGTGGCCCTGCCGCTCACTACGCTGGCCGAGATCACGGCGCTGGGCTTCACCGGTCCGATCTTCGTCACCATCGGCGCCGCCCTGTTTCTCGGCGAGGATGTGCGGCTCAGGCGCTGGATCGCCGTCATCGTGGGCTTCATCGGCGCCATGATCATCATCCGGCCAGGCTTCAGCGCGCTCCATCTCGGGGTGATCTGCATCCTGCTCTCGACGCCGATCTTCTCGGCCTCGAACCTGATGTCGAAGGCGCTGTCCAGCACCGACTCTGCCAACACCATCGTCATCTGGCAGAACATCGTGATCGTGATCTGCGCGGCGCCGTTCGCCATCTGGTTCTGGCAGAACCCAGGCTGGGGCGACATTGTGTGGTTCCTGCTGGCGGGCCTCGCCGGCACGCTGGGTCATATCTGCCAGCAGCGCGGCTACCAGCTCGCAGACATCACCCTGCTGCAGCCCATCGGCTTCCTGTCGCTGATCTACAACACCGTGCTGGGCTACCTCCTGTTCTTCCAGCAGCCCGACGTGTGGACCTTCGTGGGCGCCGCGGTGATCTTCGGCAGCGCCATGTACATCTCCCACCGCGAGGCGGTACGGAGGGCGCAGATCAAGACGGCAGGAACGCAAGCCAATCCGGAGGCCTGAGGCGGATCAGCCGCCCGTGACGCTCATGTGCCGGGGGACGGCGGGGCCGGTATGGCGGCGGTCGATGATGAAATCGTGGCCCTTGGGCTTGCGCGCGATCGCCGCGGTGATCGCCTGGTCGAGGACATCGTCGCTCTCGGAGGCGCGCAGCGGCCCGCGCAGGTCGGCGGCGTCCTCCTGGCCGAGGCACATGTAGAGCGTGCCGGTGCAGGTGAGGCGGACGCGATTGCAGCTTTCGCAGAAATTGTGGGTGAGCGGCGTGATGAAGCCCAGTCGCCCGCCGGTCTCCTCGACCTTGAAGTAGCGCGCCGGACCGCCGGTCTGGTAGTCGCTGTCGGTCAGAGTGAACTGCTTGGCGATCTCGGCGCGGGCCAGCGACAGCGGCAGGTACTGGTCGAGGCGGGCCTCGCCGCCGATCTCGCCCATCGGCATGACCTCGATGAGGACGAGGTCCATGCCGCGGCCATGGCTCCAGCGGATCAGCTTCTCGAATTCCATGTCGTTGACGCCGCGCAGCGCCACGGCGTTGATCTTGATCGCGAGGCCGGCGCGCTGGGCGGCATCGAGGCCGCGCATCACCTGGTCGAGGTCGCCCCAGCGGGTGAGCTCGCGGAACTTCGCGGGATCGAGCGTGTCCATCGACACGTTGACCCGGCGCACGCCGATGTCGGCCAGCTCCTGGGCGTACTTGGCGAGCTGGCTGCCGTTGGTCGTCAGGGTCAGCTCTTCGAGCGCGCCGTTTTCGAGATGGCGGCCCAGGCCGCGGAACAGCGACATCACGTTCTTGCGAACCAGCGGCTCGCCGCCGGTCATGCGCAGCTTCTTGACGCCGCGGCGAACGAAAGCGGTGCAGAGCCGTTCCAGCTCCTCCAGCGACAGGACCTCCGCCTTGGGCAGGAAGGTCATGTCCTCGGCCATGCAATAGACGCAGCGGAAGTCGCAGCGATCCGTCACCGAGACGCGCAGATAGGATATATGCCGGCCGAACGGGTCGATCATGACGTCCAGATAATGGTGTTGCGGCCTGATTACGGCAAGAGCCGCAGCAGCGTGTCGATGGTGTCGGCCTCCGTTGCCGGCTTATCCCTACGGATGCGATGGATACGCGGGAAACGCAGTGCCACGCCCGACTTATGGCGCGTGGATCGTGCAATGCCGTCGAAGGCCACCTCCAGCACCAGCTTCTGCTCGACCTCCCGGACCGGACCGAAGCGGTTGGTCGTATGGTCGCGCACCCACTTGTCGAGCCAGCGCAGCTCGTCGTCGGTGAAGCCGAAATAGGCCTTCCCCACAGGCGCCAGCTCGCGCCCTCCGCTGCCGCCGTCACGCCAGCAGCCGAACGTATAGTCCGAATAGAACGAGCTGCGCTTGCCGTGGCCGCGCTGGGCGTACATCAGCACACAGTCCGCCAGCATTGGGTCGCGCTTCCATTTGAACCATGGACCCCTGGGGCGACCGGCGAGGTAGGTGCTGTCGCCGCGCTTCAGCATCAGCCCCTCGATGCCGTCTGCGCGCATCGCCTCGCGCTGCTCGGCGAGATGGGCCCAGTCGGCGAAGGTCACCAGCGGCGACAGGTCGAAGCGCGGACGTTCCTTCTCGGCGATCCAGGCTTCGAGCCGTGCGCGGCGTTCGTCGAAGGAGAAGTGGCGCAGATCTTCGCCATCCAGCCTCAACGCGTCGTAGAGGCGGACATGCGCGGGATGCTCCTTCAGCATCTTGGGCGTCACGGTCTTGCGGTTGAGCCGTTGCTGCAGGTCGTTGAACGGCGCCACCGCCGTTTCGCGCCGCACCAGCAGCTCGCCGTCGAACACGCCCTCGAAGTCGATCGCCTC
>CAYRBQ010000352.1:0-4854 GCA_964422305.1 uncultured Reyranella sp.
CTAACACATGACCAACACGATCAAGCCGCGCGACGCGAAGGAGCTGCGGCAGGCGGTGGAGTGGGCGCTGAACGACGGCGTGACGCTCGATGTGCGCGGCAGCGGCGCCAAGCTGATGCTCGGCAAGCCCATGCAGTGCGACCAGGTGCTCGACCTCTCGGGCATCTCGGGTGTCGTCGACTACGCGCCCGAGGAGCTGGTCGTGACCTTGCGCGCCGGCACGCCGCTCAAGGACGTCGAGGCGCTGCTGGCGCAGCGCAACCAGATGCTGGCCTTCGAGCCGCCCGATCTCGGCCCGCTGCTGGGGCGCGCGGCGGGCGAGGGCACTCTTGTCGGTTCCGTGATGGGCAACCTCGCGGGACCGCGGCGTCTCTCGGCCGGCGCGGCGCGCGATCACCTGCTGGGCTTCAGCGGCGTCAACGGACGCGGCGAGGCCTTCAAGTCGGGCGGCAAGGTGATGAAGAACGTCACCGGCTACGACCTCTCCAAGATCGTCGCGGGATCGTGGGGCACCTTGGCCGTGCTCGACGAGGTTTCGGTGAAGGTGCTGCCGGCGCCCGACCAGACGCGCACGCTCATCCTGAACGGCCTCGATGACGAAGCCGCCGTGAAGGCGATGTGCGCGGCGATGGGCAGCCCACACGAAGTCTCGGGCGCGGCGCATGTCGCCGGCCGCACGGCGCTCCGCGTCGAAGGCGTGGCGCCGTCGGTCGAAGCGCGGCTGATGGGCCTGCGCGAGCTGCTGGCCGGCACGGAGATGCAGGAGCTGGGTACGCTCGAAAGCCGTGCCTTCTGGCGTGAGGTGCGGGACGTGGCGCCGCTCAAGGCGGGCGCTGGCGATGTCGTCTGGAAAATCTCCTGTCCGCCGACGCAAGGGCCCGCGATCGTGGCGCGCATCCGCGCGCAGCGGGGGGCGGCCGAGGCGTTCTACGACTGGTCAGGCGGTCTCGTCTGGCTGGCGCTGCCCGCGAGCGCCGATGCCGACCACGCGCTGGTGCGCAGCGCCATCGGCGCGACCGGCGGTCACGCGACCCTGATCCGCGCGCCGGAAGCCGTACGCGCCGCGGTGCCGGTATTCCAGCCGCAGTCGCCCGCGATCTCCGCGCTTGCCGCGCGTGTGAAGGAGAGCTTCGATCCCAAGGGCCTCTTCAATCCGGGGCGGATGGGCTAGCGATGCAGACCAACTTCACCCTGGCCCAGCTCGCCGACCACGAGACCGCGCGCAGCGAGCACATCCTGCGCAAGTGCGTGCATTGCGGGTTCTGCACGGCCACGTGCCCGACCTTCGTGCTGCTGGGCGACGAGCGCGACAGTCCGCGCGGCCGCATCTACCTCATCAAGGCGATGCTCGAAGGTGACCGCGCGCCGACGGCGCAGGAAGTGCGTCATGTCGACCGCTGCCTGTCGTGCCTTTCCTGCATGACGACCTGCCCCTCGGGCGTGAACTACATGCACCTGGTCGATCACGGCCGGCACCGCATCGAGGAGAGCTACAGGTGTTCGCTGCCCGATCGCCTGATGCGCGGCCTGCTCGCGTGGCTGATGCCGCGGCCGGCCTTGTTCCGCTGGGCCATGGTGCTGGGCCGGCTCGCCAAGCCGCTGGCGCCGATGCTGCCCGCGACCAGCAGCGATCCGGGCGGTGCCACCTTCTTCCGCCGCCTGCGCGCCATGCTCGACGCCGTCCCGGCGAGCGTGCCCGGACCGTCGCCGGTCGACCGGCCGCAGACCTTCCCGGCCGTCGGCTTGCGCCGCAAGCGGGTCGCGCTGATGCCGGGCTGCGGCCAGCAGGTGCTGGCGCCCGAGGTGAACGAGGCGACGGTTCGCCTGCTGACGCGCCACGGCATCGAGGTGGTGAACGTCGCGGGCTCGGGCTGCTGCGGCTCCTCGGTGCTGCATGTCGGCAGGAACGAGCAGGCGATCGAGCTGGCGAAGGCCAACATCACGGCCTGGCTGCACGAGATCGACGGCGCCGGCCTCGACGCCATCGTCATCAACGTCTCGGGTTGCGGCACGACGGTGAAGGACTACGGCAACATGCTGGCCGCCGAGCCCGAGTGGCACGCCAAGGCCCAGCGCGTGGCGAAGCTCGCCAAGGACGTGAGCGAGGTGATGGCCGAGGTTGGTCTCGCGAACGTGACGCCGCGGCCGCTCACGGTCGCGTATCATTCGGCCTGTTCCATGCAGCACGGCCAGAAGGTGATCGAGCCCCCCAAGAGGCTCCTGCGCGAGGCGGGCTTCACGGTGAAGGACGTGCCGGAAGGCCATCTTTGCTGCGGCTGGGCCGGCACCTACCAGGTGCTGCAGCCCGAGCTGTCGCGCCGGCTGCGCGACCGCAAGGTGACGAACATCGAGAGCGTTAAGCCCGACGTGATAGCGGCCGGGAATTTCGGCTGCATCGGCAACATCGCCTCCGGCACCGGCATACCGATTGCACATACGGTCGAGCTGCTTGACTGGGCTACGGGCGGTCCGAAGCCCGCGGCGTTCCGCTAGAGGTGCAATGAAGCTCCTTCGCTCTTGCCTTGCCGCGCTGGTCGGCCTGATGCTGGGGGCGAACGTTTCGGCGCAGACCAATGGAAGCGGCACCGTGCTCGACACTCTTTTCGCCAAGCTGCAGGCGGCCACCGATCCCGCGGCGATCCAGTCCCTCGAAGCGGCGATCTGGGAACAGTGGGTCATGGTGCCCGACATGAGCCAGCGCGCGCAGATGATGCAGGGCATGGCCGAGATGCAGCAGCGCCAGTTCCAGGCCTCGGTCGACACCTTCACGCGGCTGATCCAGGTGGCGCCCGAGCTGTCCGAGGCATGGAACAAGCGCGCGACGGCGCATTGGCTGATGGGCAACTTCAAGGCTTCGCTCGTCGACATTTGCGAGACGGTGAAGCGCGAGCCGCGCCACTTCGGCGCCTATTCCGGCCTCGGCATGATCCGGGCCGAGATGGGTGAGAACGGCCGCGCGGTCGCCGCCTTCGAGCTCGCGCGCAAGTGGAACCCGCACATCATGGGCATCGACTCTGAGATCGAGCGTCTCAAGGCGTTGGGCGGTGTCGTGGGCGGCGAGGATCCGCTCGGCTGCAATCAACAGGTGGCCGATCGTGGCTAAGCCAGTCGTCGGCGTGATCGGCAACTCCCATGTCCTGAACGACCGCCACAACGTCCAGGCCGTGGGCCGGCGCAACATGCAGGCGGTGGCCGAGGTGGCGGGCGCGTTGCCGCTGATGTTCGCCGGCACACCCGACATCACGGATGTGGATGCGCTGCTGGGTGCTGTCGATGGCATCCTGCTCACCGGCGCACGGGCCAACGTCCATCCGACGCATTTCGGCGTCGAGCCGCATCCCAGCCACGAGCCCTACGACCAGGATCGCGACGCGATGGCGCTCGGCCTGATCAGGGCCTGCGTCGCGCGGGGCGTGCCGATCTTCGGCATCTGCCGCGGCCTGCAGGAAATGAACGTGGCGTTCGGCGGTACCCTGCATCCGGAAATCCGCGAGCTGCCGGGCCGCATGAACCACCGCATGCCGCGCCTCGAGAACGGCGAGATCCATCCCGACATCGAGGTCGTGTTCGCAGATCGCCATGAGGTGCGGCTGGCGAAGGGTGGTGCGTTCGCAGAACTGCTGGGCTGCGAGTGCATTCGGGTGAACTCCCTGCACGGTCAGGGGATTCTCGAGCCCGGCGAGCGGGTCGTGGTCGAGGGTGTCGCCGAGGACGGGACCATCGAGGCGATCGCCATCGCCGATGCGCCTGCCTTCGCGCTCGGTGTCCAGTGGCATGCCGAGTACGATCCGCAGCGCAATCCCATCAACCGGGCCCTGTTCGAGGCCTTCGGCGCGGCACTGCGGCAACGCAAAGGCTGATGTCCGGCAGGTTCATCGTCCATGCCATAGCCGCTGTCGGCTGGCCGTTTGCCGCCGTGTTCGCCTATGCGTTCCTCGCGCTGTTCGGCTTCGGTGGATTTCTCTACTTCCAACCGGAATAGAACTGCGCTTGCCTCTTACGTTCTTGAAATTCCGCCTCGCGCTCCCCATGTAGAGTGAAGCGCGCTCCCGATTCCCCGGGGGCGCGCAATGCATTTGGGGAGAGGCACGGAGTCCGATCCGGAATCTCGAAATGTCGCCGTTCATGCGACTCGCGGTAGCGCCGTGACGCAGCCGAAAGTCGAATGGCGCCAATCGGTTAGACATCGATCGGTGCGACATCGGGAAGTCTCGATTCGGCTTTTTTGTTTTTCGCGTCCGATGCGACTCCGGCGACGCGCTTGCCGCGGACCGGGCGGGGGATGCACAGTGCGGCAGCGTATTTAGAGGGGAGTTGGATCAGTGGCCACGTTGTATGTCGGCGGTCGTCTGTTCGACGGTGAGAAGGTGCAAGAGGGGCAGGCGGTCCTGGAGGAGGGCGGCCGCATCGTGCGGATCGGCCCGGCGGGCGAGTTCAAGGGCTTCGCCGGCGAGAAGGTCGACACGTCGGGCGCGACGCTGATCCCCGGCCTGATCGATTGCCACATCCATTCCCTGCTGGGGGGCGAGGGCAATCCCGGTGCGGCGCAGGACCGCCTGAGCGCGGCCCAGCTCACCGTGCGCGGCATGGAGTTCATGCGCAACACACTGGAAGGCGGCATCACCGCCGTGCGCGACTGCGGCGGCAAGGACTACATCGAGTTCGCCATGCGCGACGCCTACAACGCTGGCAGGTTCCTGGGGCCGACCATGCGTTGCTCCGGCCGCCTGATCTGCATGACCGGCGGTCACGGCAATCGCAACGGGCGCGTCGCCGACGGTGTCGACGAGGTGGTGAAGGCGGTTCGCGAGCAAGTCCATGCCGGCTCCGACCTGGTGAAGATCATGGCGACCG
>CAYRBQ010000353.1:0-4847 GCA_964422305.1 uncultured Reyranella sp.
CCGGGCAGCTCGTTCCGCCGCATCCTGGCGGAGACCGACCAGCTCGCCGCCGACGCCAAGGTGCGCCGCGTCGTGCTGTGCTCGGGCAAGGTCTACTTCGATCTCGTCGCCGAGCGCCGCAAGCGCAAGATCGACGACATCGCGATCATGCGCATCGAGCAGCTCTACCCGTTCCCGTTCACGCGGCTCGGCGTCAGGCTCTCGCAGTATCCCAACGCCGAGGTCGTGTGGTGCCAGGAGGAGCCCGAGAACATGGGCGCCTGGCACTTCGTCGACCGCCGCATCGAGCGCGCGCTGGCCAGCATCGATGTCAAGGCCAAGCGTCCGGCCTATGTCGGCCGCGCCGAGGCCGCGTCGCCGGCCACCGGCTCGGCGCGCACGCATCTCAAGGAACAGGCCGATCTGGTCGACCGCGCTCTCACGGTCGGCTGAGCGCGGATAGAGAAGGGGTTCTAAGTCATGGCCGTCGAGATCAAGGTCCCGGCACTCGGTGAATCGGTCACCGAGGCGACCGTCGCCAAGTGGCTGGTGAAGGCGGGCGACAGCGTCGCCGTCGATCAGCCGCTCTGTGAGCTGGAGACCGACAAGGTCACCGTCGAGGTGAACGCCTCGGTGGCGGGCACCATCGCGGGTCTCGCCGTCGAGGAAGGCGCGTCCGTCCAGGTGGGCGGCGTGCTCTGCCACATCGAAGCAAGCCCAGCGGGAGCGGGCGGTGCCACCGCCGCGCCGAAGCCTGCTGCGGCGCCTGCCGCCGCCCCGAAGCCTGCGGCTCCCGCATCGGCTCCTGCGCCCGCCGCCGCGCCTGCCGGTGCCAATCTCGCCGCGTCCGGCCCCGCCGCGCGCAAGCTCGCCGAGGAGAAGAACGTGCCCGCCCAGGCCATCCAGCCCTCGGGCAAGGACGGCCGCGCCACCAAGGAAGACGTGCTGGCCGCGATCTCCTCGATCCCTCAGGCCGCCGCGCCGGCCGCGAAGCCCGCCGCCCCGACCGGTCCGCGCCAGCGCGCCGACCGCGAGGAGCGCGTGCGGATGACGCGCCTCCGCAAGACGATCGCCAACCGCCTCAAGGACGCGCAGAACACCGCGGCCATGCTCACCACCTTCAACGAGGTGGACATGACCGGCGTGATGGCGCTGCGCGACCGGCTGAAGGACGATTTCGAGAAGAAGCACGGCGCGCGGCTGGGCTTCATGTCGTTCTTCGTGAAGGCCTGCATCGCGGGCCTCAAGGAGCTGCCCGCGGTCAACGCCGAGATCGAGGGCGACGAGCTCGTCTACAAGAACTACTACGACATCGGCGTCGCCGTCGGCACGCCCAACGGCCTCGTCGTGCCGGTGCTGCGCGACGCCGACGCGCTCGACTTCGCGGGCGTCGAGAAGGGCATCGGCGAGCTCGGCCGCAAGGCGCGCGACGGCAAGCTGTCGATCGCCGACCTGACGGGCGGCACGTTCACCATCTCCAACGGCGGCGTCTACGGCTCGCTGATGTCGACGCCGATCCTGAACCCGCCGCAGTCCGGCATCCTCGGCATGCACAAGATCCAGCAGCGGCCCATGGCGGTCGGCGGCGAGGTCAAGATCCGGCCGATGATGTACCTCGCTCTGTCGTACGACCACCGCATCATCGACGGCCGCGAGGCCGTGCTGTTCCTGGTGCGGGTCAAGGAATGCATCGAGGATCCCGAGCGCCTGCTGCTCGGCGTGTGAGGACAAGCGCATGGCCAACGAGACATTCGACCTCGTCGTGATCGGCGCCGGTCCGGGCGGCTACGTCGCCGCGATCCGGGCCTCCCAGCTCGGCCTCAAGGTCGCCGTCGTCGAGAAGCGCGCGACGCTCGGCGGCACCTGCCTGAACGTCGGCTGCATCCCCTCCAAGGCGTTGCTGCAATCCTCGCACCTCTTCGAGGAAGCGGGCCACGATCTCGCGGCGCACGGCGTCGTGGTCGGCGCACCCAGGCTCGACTTCGCCCAGCTCATGAAGCGCAAGGGCGAGGTGGTCGAGGCCACGACCAAGGGCGTGGCGTTCCTCTTCAAGAAGAACAGGATCGCCTCCTACACGGGCTCGGGCCGTATCGAGGCGGCAGGCTCGGTCGCGGTGGTGGGCGACGATGGTGCGGTCAAGGACACGCTTTCGGCGAAGAACATCCTGATCGCTTCGGGCTCGGAAGTGACGCCGCTGCCCGGCGTGGCGATCGACGAGAAGAAGATCGTCTCCTCGACCGGCGCGCTGGAACTCACAGAGGTGCCGAAGCGCCTGGTCGTGGTCGGCGCCGGCATCATCGGGCTGGAGCTCGGCTCGGTGTGGCGCCGCCTCGGCAGCGACGTCACGGTGGTCGAGTTCCTCGACCGCATCACGCCGGGCGTCGACGACGAGGTCACCAGGTTCTTCCAGCGCGCGCTGGCCAAGCAGGGTCTGAAGTTCAAGCTGGGCGCCAAGGTCACATCCGCGAAAACAAATGGGGCGGATGCCTCGGGTGCAGGTGTCACGCTCACTGTGGAACCGGCCAAGGGCGGCGCGGCCGAGACGCTGGAGGCCGACATCGTGCTGGTCTCGATCGGCCGCCGCCCCTACGTCCAGGGCCTCGGCCTCGACAAGGCGGGCGTCAAGCTGACCGAGCGCGGCCGCATCGCCGTCGACGGCCATTTCCAGACCTCGGTGCCCGGCATCTACGCCATCGGCGACGTGATCGACGGCCCCATGCTTGCGCACAAGGCGAGCGAGGACGGCGTTGCCTGTGTCGAAACCATCGCGGGCCAGAAGGGCCACGTGAACTGGGACCTCGTGCCCTCGATCATCTACACGCAGCCCGAGGTCGCCTGGGTCGGCAAGACCGAGGAACAGCTCAAGGCGGCGGGCGTTGCCTACAAGGTCGGCAAGTATCCGTTCACCGCCGACCCGCGCAGCCGCGCGAACGGGGCGACGGAGGGTTTCGTGAAGGTGCTGGCCGACAAGGCGACGGACAAGGTGCTGGGCGTGCACATCTTCGGTGCCGAGGCCGGCACCATGATCGCCGAGGCCGCACTCGCCATGGAGTTCTCCGCCTCGGCGGAGGATATCGGCCGCGTCTGCCACGCCCATCCCACGGTCAACGAGGCGATGAAGGAAGCAGCGTTGGCCGCCTGGGAAAAGCCGATCCACCTGTAGGCCGGCCATGCGCAAGCCGCTGATGGCGCTTGCGGTTGCCGGCTGTTTCACGATGGCCGTGATCGGCGGCCTGCTGCCGTTCCTGCAGGGCTGGATCTTCTTCGTGATCGGGCTCTACCTGCTCGCCACCGAGTTCGAGACCGGCCGGGTCTGGGTGAAGCGCGCGCGCGGGCGCTGGCCCTGGCTCAACCGTTGGATCGTCCGCGCCCGTGACCATCGGTGGGCGCCGAGCCACCTCAAGGAGTTCGAGGACCTGACGGATCCGTGGCGGGTCGATCAGGACCCGAAGCCGCGATAGACCGCCTCGGCGATCGGCAGCAGCTCCTCGCGGCTCGCCATCGCCGTCACCGCGAAGCCGAAGCCCTGGTCGATCCAGGCGAAGGTCGCGGCATCGCCCTCCTTCTGGAAGCGGAAGGCGGTCTCCGTGCCGTCGGCGGCGCGCACGTAGATCGTGAGGCGCCGGCCGCTCGCATCGTCGTACATGAGCTGGGCCGCGGCCCCGCTGCCGCCCGGCAGCAGGCGTCCGCCCATGAGCTTGTAGCCGAAGCCCGAAAGGTCGGGCGCCACCAGCTTGCGGCCGAGGCGCTTGGAGAGCCACTGCAGCAGGTGCTGCTCCTGCTGCACGCCGACCTCGACCGGATGGGCGACCTCGACCACGAAGGTGCGGTAGGCCGCCGTCGCGCCCTGCGCCACGCCCGCGGTCGCCGGCGAGGCCACGGCGACCGGTGCCGGCGCGATCCCGTTGGCGAACCAGCCCGCCGTCGCGCCGACGGCGAAGATTGCTACCGCGGCCGCGACGTTCGTCCAGAGCCGCGCACGCGGCGCGCGTTGAGCCGCCGTGAGGTTGGCGATGCGCAGGCGAGCGGGGACAGGTTCGTCGAACTTGGCCTGCAGGGCGGCGCGCAGCTCGTCGCGCTGGCGGCGCTCCGCCGCGATCCGCTGGGCCAGCGCGGGATTGGCCGCGAGATGGGCCTCGACCGCGGCGCGGCGCTCGTCGTCCAGACGGTCGTCGATGAAGGCCTGCAGCTCGTCTTCGCCGATCATTTCACTCTCCGAAGCAGCGTCGTGCGCCCCGTCTCCAGGCCCTTTTCCAGGATGCTGCGCAGCCTTTGCCGCCCGCGCGACAGGCGCGACATCACCGTGCCGGCCGGCACGCCCATCACCTTCGCCGCGTCCTCGTAGGACAGGTCCTCGACGCCGACCAGCAGTAGCAGCGACTTCTGCTCCTCCGGCAACTGGTCGAGGGCCGCCAGCATGTCCTGCATCTCGAGGCCGGCCTCCTGGCGGGCCACGACGCCCGGCGTCGCCACGTCGTCGATGCCGACGTGCGGCCCGCGGCGCTGCCGCCGGCGCAGGTCCGAGACATGCAGGTTGCGCAGGATGGCGAACAGCCAGGCGCGCAGGTCGCCGTCGGCGCGGCGCTGGCCCCAGCGCTGCAGCGCCCGCTCCAGCGTGTCCTGCACCAGGTCGTCGGCCGCGTCGTGGTCGCGCACCAGCGCCCAGGCGAAGCGACGCAGCGCCGGGATCAGCGGTTCGAGCAGGGCTTCTGCATCGGCCATCGATAGACCTTCTCCTCCCCCGTCATACGGGGGAGGAGAGCCTTGAGGAACCTACTTCGCGACGTGCCAGGCGCCGTTCAGGAAACCGTCGCCCGTCTTGTCGCCGGCCTTGGTGTCCTTGGCGAAGGCATAGAGCGGCTTGCCCT
>CAYRBQ010000354.1:0-4847 GCA_964422305.1 uncultured Reyranella sp.
TGGTACCACCCATGTCGTAGCTGAGCGCCCGCTTCTCGCCGGCGCGTGCCGCCACCTGCGCTGCAAAGATCGCGCCGCCCGCCGGGCCGGACTCGACTAGCCGCACCGGGAAGCGCCGCGCCGTCTCGATGGCCGTGAGACCGCCACCCGAGGTCACGAGATAGATCGTGCCCTTGAACTGCTCCTTGGCCAGCGCCGCCTGCATGCGCGCGAGGTAGGAGTCCATCAGCGGCTGCACATAGGCGTTGGCGACGGCCGTGGACGTGCGCTCGTATTCGCGCACCTCGGGGCAGACCTCGCTCGACAACGTCACCCAGAGATCAGGCAGCTCGACCTGGAGGATCTCGCGCACCCGCCGCTCATGCGCCTGATTGGCATAGGAATGCATGAAGGCCACGGCGACGCTCTCGATGCCGTCCGCCTTGAGCTTCTTCGCCAACACCTTCACCGCGCCTTCGTCGAGGGTCAGGCGCACCTTGCCGTGCACGTCGATGCGCTCCGGCACCGTGAAGCGGAGCGAGCGCGGCACCAGCGGCTTGGGCTTCTCGATAGTCAGGTCGTACTGGTCGTAGCGGCTCTCGTTGGCGATATCGAGCACGTCGCGAAAGCCCTCGGTGGCGACCAGCGCGGTGCGGGCGCCGCGGCGCTCGATGACCGCATTGGTGGCCAGCGTCGTACCATGCACGAATACTGCGACATCACCGAAGCCCTTTCCGGCGTCCCCGAGGATGAGCCGGACGCCGGCGAGCACCGCTTCCTCCGGCCGCTGTGGCGTCGTCAACAGCTTGCGCGTGAGACGCCGGCCGCCCTCCTCAAGAACCACATCCGTGAACGTACCGCCAATGTCGACGGCAATGCGCAAATCGTTGACCACGTCGAAGAAAGACCCCCATACCGCGAAGCGGCGCGACCGTAGACCGGGCTCCGTCGCGTTGCAATTCGCAGGCCAGCCCGCCTATGGTCGCACCGTGACGGCCGCGGCCAAGACGCTCCGCGCGCAGGTTTTCTCGGTCCTGCGCCCCAACGACCCCAGTCCCGCCGCGCGGCGCTGGCGGACGATCCATCTGGTTGTGCTGTTCATCGGCCTGCTGGCCGTGATCCTGTTGTCGGTCGACGAGCTTCCCGGCGGTCGCAAGCTGGTGCTGCGTGCCGCGATCTGGGGGGTCACGGCCTTCTTCCTCGCCGAGTACGCCTTGCGGCTGTGGATCGCGCCCGAGATTCCGCAGTTCGACGAGCTCTCGCCCTTGCGTGCGCGGCTGCGCTGGGCGCGGACGGTGCCGGGCCTGATCGGCCTGCTCGCCGTGATGCCGGCGGTCCTGATGGCTGGCGGCTATGGCATTACCGGCGCCGATACCGCGTCGGTCTTCTGCATCCTCTGGATCATGAAGCTCGGCCTGCACGCGCCGGCCTTCGGCACACTGGTGCGCGTGATCTCCAACGAGCGGGCACCCATCACCAGCGTGCTGATCGTGTTCGCTATCCTGCTGATGTCGGCGGCGACCGCCGCCCACATGCTGGAACGCGAAGCCCAGCCCAAGGCCTTCGCCAGCCTGCCCGATGCCATGTGGTGGGCGGTCGTGACACTGACCACCACGGGCTACGGCGACGTCGTGCCGGTGACGCCGGGCGGACGCATCATCGGCTCCCTCCTGATGATCAGCGGCATCGCCGTGCTCGCACTCATGACCGGCGTTCTGGCGACCGGCTTCGCCCAGGAGGAGCGCCGCCGCGAATACCTGCGCGTCTGGGACCAGGTCAGCCGAGTGCCGATCTTCGCCTCGCTGGGCGTCGTCACCCTTTCCGAGATCGTCGGCAAGTTGCGCACCCGCTACTATCCGGCGCGAGTCACCGTGCTGCGGCGTGGCGACCCCGGCGACTCGATGTTCTTCATCTCCAATGGCGAATGCGAGGTCCGTCTCCCCAACGGCGCCGCCATCCGCCTGTCGGACGGCGCCTTCTTCGGCGAGATGGCGCTGCTCAACCGCCAGCCGCGCACCGCGTCGGTCGCGACGACCAAGCCCACGACCATGCTGGTCCTCTATGCCAGCGATTTCTACGAGATCGCCTCGCACATCCCGGCGCTCGCCGAGGCGGTCGAGAAGGAAGCGAAGCGCCGTCGCGAGGAAAACCTCGAGCGCCAATCGGGTGGCAGCAGGCAATGATCGAGACGGACCTTCTGGTCGTGGGCTCCGGCGCGGCCGGCTTCTCCGCCGCATTGACGGCGTCGCATGCCGGCTTGAGCGTGCTGATGGTCGAGAAGGAACCGCAGTTCGGCGGCACCACGGCCTATTCCGCCGGTGTCATCTGGATTCCCGGCAACCGCCACGGCAAGGCGCTCGGCATCCCGGATTCCAAGGAGGATGCCCTGACCTACCTGCAGCACGAGGCCGGCAACCGCCTGAACCTCGAGCTGGCCAATTCCTTCCTCGACAACTGCAATCCCGCGGTCGAGTTCATCGAGAACAACACGTACGTCCGCTACGAAGCGGTGCCGATCTGGGCCGACTATCATCCGACCAAGCCCGGCGCGGCACAGGGCGGCCGCTCCCTGCTGCCGTTGCCGTTCGACGGAAGGCGGCTTGGCAGGAGGTTCGCCGAGTTGCGCGCGCCGCTTCGGACCATGATGGCGTTCGGCGGCATGATGCTGGGGCGCAATGACCTGCCGCACGTCTTCCGGATGACGCGGTCGGCCAGGTCGGCGCTGCACGTCGCCGGCATGACGACCCGCTACGCCTACGATCGCCTCAGCCACGCCCGCGGCACCCGCCTCACCAATGGCAACGCGCTGATCGCCGCCCTCGCCCTCTCCGCGCAGGAGCGCGGCATCGACCTCTGGCTCGACAGCCCGGTCGTCGAGCTGGTCCAGTGCGACGACGCCGTGGTCGGCGCGATCGTGCAGCGCAACGGCCAGCGCCAGGAGATTCGCGCACGGCGCGGTGTCGTGCTGGCCTGCGGCGGCTTTCCCGCCGACGACGCGCTGAAGGGCCGCTACTACGGGCACGTGCGCGAGGGCCACATGCATCGCTCGGCGCCGCCGCCCGGCAATCGAGGCGACGGCATTCGCCTGGGGCAGTCGGCGGGCGGCGCGATGGCGGAGGATGTCGCCTACCCCGCGGCCTGGGTGCCGGTCTCGCTGGTGCCACAGCCCGACGGCTCGACCCTGCCGTTTCCGCATTTCTACGAGCGCGGCAAGCCGGGCTACATCGCCGTCGACGCGAGTGCGCGGCGTTTCGCCAACGAGTCCGCTTCGTACCACGACTTTGTTCCGGCGATGGTCGAGGCCTGCCGGGGACGCGCGGAGACGAGCTGCTGGCTGCTCTGCGACCACCGCGCCATCCGCCGCTACGGCATGGGGGCGATCGGTCCGGCGCCGCTGCCGCTCGGCCCCCATCTCAGGAACGGCTACCTCGTGAAGGCCTCGAGCTGGCCCGAGCTCGCTGCCAAGATCGGCCTCGAGGCCGGCGCGCTGCAGGCGACGATCCAGCGCTTCAACGCCAACGCGGCGCGCGGCGAAGACCCCGACTTCGGCAAGGGCACCGACGCCTATCACCGTTTCAACGGCGACCCGACGCACAAGCCCAACCCCTGCCTCGCCCCGCTGGAGCAAGGCCCGTTCTACGCCATGAAGATGATCCCCGGGGACATCGGAACCTTCCTGGGCCTGCGGGTCGACGGCCATGCCCGGGTCCTCGACGCGGCCGGCAAGCCGATCCAGGGGCTTTATGCCGCCGGAAACGACATGACCAGCGTCATGGGCGGCACCTATCCCGGGGCGGGCATCACCATTGGCCCGGCCCTCACCTTCGGCTATATCGCGGCCCGTCACGCGGCGTCCGCCGCCCGCTAGCCCCTCAGCAACCAAGGCTGCCCGCCATGTCGCTCATCACGCCCGTCATCCTCGTCGGAGGCTCCGGCAAGCGCCTGTGGCCCCTGTCGCGCGAGAGCATGCCCAAGCAGTTCGTGCCCCTGCTGGGCAAGCAGTCGACCTTCCAGCAGACGCTTGTGCGGGTCGCCGACCGCGGCCTGTTCGGCCGGCCCGTGATCGCCACCAACGATGCCTACCGCTTCATGGCCGAGCAGCAGGCCAAGGACATCGGCATCGAGATCGACATCCTGGTCGAGCCGTCGCGCCGCGATTCCGGCCCGGCCATGGCGGCCGCGGCGGCCTATACGCGTGGTCTCGGCGCCAAGGCAGTACTGGCGCTCGCCTCCGACCATCTCGTGATCGGCTCCGAGGAGTTCCGCGCCGGCTGCCGCGATGGCCTCAATGCCGTGCAGAAGGGCGGCATCGTGACCTTCGGCATCCCGCCGACAGAACCCAAGACCGACTACGGCTATATCCGCCCGGGCAGCGAGCACATCGGCCCCGTCATGAAGGTCGAGGCCTTCGTCGAGAAGCCGAACGCGCAGACGGCCCTGCGCTACATCGCCGAAGGGCTGCTGTGGAACAGCGGCAATTTCCTGTTCCCGCCCGACCTGCTGCTCTCGGAGATGAAGCGTTTCGAGCCGGAGATGGCTGCGGCGGCCGAGGAAGCGGTCGCCAAGGCGAAGAAGACCGGCTCGACGGTGTTCCTGGACGGCGACGCCTTCGCCAAGGCGCCGGCCAAGTCGATCGACTACGCCGTCATGGAACGCACCGACAAATGCTGGGTGGTGCCGGCCAGGTTCCGCTGGTCCGACCTCGGCACCTGGGACGCCCTGCTCGACGTCGGCAATGCCGACAGCGCCGGCAACGTCACCGAGGGCCCGGTCGAGCTCGACCATGTCCGCAACTCCTACATCCGCTCCGACGGCACCCTGACGGCCGTGATCGGCGTCGAGGAGGTCGTGGTCGTGGCGATGAACGA
>CAYRBQ010000355.1:0-4830 GCA_964422305.1 uncultured Reyranella sp.
TTGTCGACCAGGTAGATGCCATTGTCGGTCATCGAGGTGACGAACAGGCGGCCGCGCGAATCGAAGGCGAGATTATCCAGCCCGGGCTTCATCGAGGCGACCAGCTTCTTGGTTCTGCTCGACAGGCTGACGCTCCAGATGCCGCCGGTGCCGGTGTCGACGACATAGAGGTTGTCGCGGTTCTGCGGATCGACGTTGACCGCGGCCGGGATCTTGAAGCCCGAGGCGATGACCTCGGCGGCGCCGGTCTCGACGTTGACCTTGACGATCTCGCCCTTGAACCAGATCGGCCCGTAGAGGAAGCCGTCGTCCTTGTGGATCTCGAAGCCGTTCAGGCCGCCCATCTTCTCGGCGACCTTGCGCAGGTCGGCCTTGGCGAACGGCTTGAAGTCGGGCTTGTCGACGTTCTTGAGATCGATCTCGTAGAGCGCGTCGCCCAGGAACACCTCGGTGACGAACAGGCGGCCGTCCTTGCCGAAGGCCAGCGAGTTGGGACCGCCCAGGCCGTGCGCCACCTCGATGGTCTTGCCGTTCGGCTTGCGGATGTAGACCTTGCCGATCAGGAAGGCCGTCCACGCCATCGTGCCGTCCTCGGCGAAGGCGATGTCGTCGGCCATGCCGGTCGGCGGATCGATCACGCGGTCGACCTCGCCCGAATCGACCTGCACGCGGTAGAGCGTTTGGCCGACCACGGAGCCGGCGAAGAGCTGGTCATCCTTGTTGAAAGCGAGGCCATGCACGCCGTGGAACCACGATCCCGGCACGAGGAACTGCTGGCTGTACTCCTTGGCCGGCGGCGCGGGCGGCGTCCCCTGCTGCGCCCACGCACCACCGGTTACGCCAAGCGCAAGCACCGCCGACGCGACTATGCGGCCCAACCCCATCCCGTTCCCTCCGACGTCTCTCTCGCGGCGCGGACTTTAGACCGGGGGACGGGTTTTGTAACGCCGAACCCATCGGCTACCATCGCCGCACCAAGAATCGCGCATTCTGCAGGAGGAAAATCATGGCGGGTCCGCTGTCGGGACTGACCATCGTCGAGCTGGCCGGGATCGGCCCCGGCCCGATGTGCTCGATGATGCTGGGCGACATGGGCGCCGACGTGATCCGCGTCGACCGCACCAAGGCCCACGTCATGGACCGCCTCGCCGACCCGAAGTTCGCGGTCCACAACCGCAGCCGCCGCTCGGTCTCCGTCGACCTGCAGAAGAAGGAAGGCATCGAGGTCGTGCTGCGCCTGATCGAGAAGGCCGACGGCATGACCGAGCCGTTCCGGCCGGGCGTCGCCGAGCGGCTGGGCCTCGGCCCCGACGTCTGCCTGAAGCGCAACCCGAAGCTGGTCTATGGCCGCATGACCGGCTGGGGCCAGGACGGCCCGCTCGCCAAGGCGGCCGGCCATGACATCAACTACATCGCGCTGACCGGCGCGCTGCACGCGATCGGCTCGAAGGACAAGCCTATGCCGCCGCTCAACCTGGTGGGCGACTTCGGCGGCGGCGGCATGCTGCTGGCCTTCGGCATGGTGTGCGGCCTCCTCGAGGCACAGAAGTCGGGTAAGGGCCAGGTTGTCGACGCCGCGATGGTCGACGGCGCGGCCCTGCTGCTGGGCGGCATCTACGGCATGGCGGGCGCCGGTCTCTGGAGCGACGACCGCGAGAGCAACATGCTCGATGGCGGCGCGCACTTCTACGGCACCTACGAAACGAAAGACGGCAAGCATGTCTGCATCGGCTCGATCGAGCCGCAGTTCTACGACCTGCTGCTCGAGAAGACCGGGTTGAAGGGCGAGTCGCTGCCGGCGCAGATGGACCGCAAGGCATGGGCGCAGCTCAAGAGCCGCATGACCGCGATCTTCAAGGGCAAGACGCGCGAGGAGTGGTGCCAGATCATGGAAGGCACCGACATCTGCTTCGCGCCCGTGCTCTCGATGAAGGAGGCGCCGAACCACGCGCACGCCAAGGCGCGCAACGCCTATGTCGACGTGCAGGGCTTCCCGCAGCCTGCCGCAGCGCCGCGCTTCTCGCGCACCAAGGAAGGCGTCAAGGGCCCGGCGGCCAGGCGCGGCCAGCACACCGAGGAGATCCTGGGCGAGCGCGGCTTCTCGTCGAAGGAGATCGGCGAGCTGAAGGCTGCGGGGATCGTCGGCCCGCAAGCCTGAGCGCCGCATGATCCGCGCCTTCGAACTGGCGGTGCAGCAGCTCGGCGATCCCAGGCTGCGCACCGTCGTCTGGCAGTCGCTGGCGCTGTCGCTGGTGCTTCAGATCGGCCTGGGCGTGGTCGCCTGGTGGGCGCTGCAGTCGTTCGCCACCTTCCAGTGGGGCTGGGTCAACGAGGCGATCCGCTGGCTGGGCGGCGGCGCCGTCACGGTGCTGGCGCTGATGCTGTTCCCGGCGAGTTTCGGCATCGTGATCTCGATCTTCATGGAGCGCATCGCCGACATCGTCGAGCACAAGCACTACCCGCAGCTCGGACCGGCCCGCGGCATCCCGGTCTGGACCGGCCTGTGGTCGGGCATCCTGTTCCTGGCGACCTTGATCGTCATCAACCTGGTGATGCTGCCCTTCTATCTGATCGCCCTGTTCGTGGCGGGCCTCGGCGCCCTGCTGTTCTACGGCGTCAACGGCTGGCTGGCCGGCCGGGAATACTACGAGCAGGTGGCGCTGCGCCGCCGCGACCCGGCCGAGGTCCGCGCCTGGCGCAAGGCCAACGGCGGCACGCTCTGGCTCGCGGGCATCGTTATCGTGTTCCTCGGCACCATTCCGATCCTGAACCTGATCGTGCCGGTCGTGGGCGTGGCCGCGATGGTCCACATCGCCCAATCCCTGCGCCCGCCCCTTCTTCCTCCGCCGGGCCCGCGCTAAGCTCCAAGCCATGAAAATGGGATTTGGGGCGCTTGCGGCCGGCTTTCTGCTGGCCGCCTGCCAGACGGGTGACAAGCAGGAATACTCGCTGGCGACCGGCGAGAAGGGCGTGTTCAGCTCGCGCAACGCCGGCTCGCCCATCCCCGTCGACCGCATCAAGGGGCTCGACGAGACGCAGCTCGTGGCGATGTTCGGCGCGCCGCAGCACGATCGCAAGGACGGACCGGCCCGCGTGCTGCGCTACAAGTCCGACGCCTGCACGCTGTTCGTCTCGATGTACCAGAAGGGCGGCCAGGGCTGGCGCGCCGAGTTCGCCGACGCCTACGACACGCACCTGCGGCCGCTGCCGCCCGACCAGTGTGCCGGCTCCGTCGCCGCCCAGAAGAAGCGCGTGGCCTGAATCTCACGAACGCGTGAGAGCACACATCCGGATCGCCGACCGCCTGCGTCTAAGTCTCGTGCATCCGCACGACCGGACACAGGAGGGACCACGATGGCTTTCACGAAGAAGTTCGCCAGTCTCGCCGGCGCATCGCTGCTGGCCCTGGCCGTCGGCACTGCTTCGGCCCAGGCCGGCACGCTGGTGGGCCTCACCGCCGACAACAAGCTGGTCAAGATCGACACCGCCACAGGCGCGGCCTCCGCACCGATGGCGATCGACGGCACGAACAAGGTGGTGGGCATCGACGTGCGCCCGGCCGACGGCAAGCTCTGGGGACTCACCGAGACCGGCCAGCTCGTCACAATCGACCATATGAGCGGCAAGGCGACGCCGGGCGCCATGCTGTCGGAGAAGGCGGCGCTCGGCCCGCGCCCGGTCGTCGACTTCAACCCGGTCGCCGACCGGCTGCGCGTGATCGGCGCCGACGGCGTCAGCCTGCGCATCAACGTCGAGACGGGCGCGACCACGGTCGACAAGCCGCTGAACTACGACGCATCAGACGCCAACACCGGCAAGAAGCCTATGGTGGCGGCAGGCGCCTACACCAACTCGATGAAGGGCGCGAAGGCCACCGAGCTGTTCCATGTCGATGGCGCGACCGGCGGGCTGGTGCTGCAGAACCCGCCGAACGACGGCGTGCTGAAGACCCGCGGCATGGTCGGCATTCCGGCCTCGGCCGATGCGGTGATGGACATCGACAACGAGGCCGAAGGCAAGAACACCGCTTGGGTGATCGCCGGCAACACGATCTACACGATCGATCTCGCCAGCGGGAAGGCGATGCAAGTCGGCATGGTGAAGGGCATGAACGGCAAGCTGGTCGACATCGCCGTCTGGAAGTAGCTACTTGCCGGCGCGATCCTCGCGCCACAGGTCGAGCTTCTCCTGCACCGGACGGTCGGAGAAGGAAAAGAGTACCGCGTCGGCATCGGCGCGGTGCTCCACTTTCGCCCAGCTCGGCACGACGAAGTGGTCGCGCTTCTTCCAGCGCATCACCTTGTCGCCGACGCGGCTCTCGCCCGAGCCCTCGACCACCGAGAACACCGTCCCGTCGGTGCTGCGGTAGGGCGCGGTCGCGAAACCCTTGGGCAGCAACTGCATGAAGGTGCCCATGGTGGCGATCGGTGCACCGCCGCTCGCGGGATTGACGTAGCGCAGCTTGTAGCCGTGGCAGGCGTCGGGCGGGCCGGCCTTGGCCAGCCCATGCAGCGCCTCGCGCGTGCGCGCATAGGGATAGTTGAAGATCGGCGAGGTCTGCTTCGCGGGCTTCCAGTCGACCGGCAGGAGGCCGCTCGCGAACCTGGCGTCCGACGTGCCTTCGGGCGTGGTGATGGCCTGCTCGTCCTCCTCGCCATTCTCGGCGAAGCCCGCGTTGAACATCGCGACCATCGGGATGTCGAGACCGTCGAGCCACACCATCGGCTTCGAGGAATCGTTGCCGTGGTCGTGCCAGGTCCAGGTCGGTGTGATGACGAAGTCGCCCTCGCGCATGATCGTGCGCTCGCCGTCGACCGCGGTGTAGGCGCC
>CAYRBQ010000356.1:0-4829 GCA_964422305.1 uncultured Reyranella sp.
AGCGGCGGCTCGTTCGGCACCATCAATGTCGGCAGCGGCGGCTATACGCTGAACAACATCAACGCGACCAACCAGTTCGTCAGCCAGATCGAGGCCGCCCCCAATGCCGACCAGGGCGGATCGATCTTCTACGAAGCGAACTTCGGGCCGCTACGCGACGTGAAGATCGGGGTCGATGCCCGGCGCACCCTCGTGACGGACTACAACGCCCTCTTTGCCAGTGCGACGGCCACCCCGACATACTTCGTCGTCAACGGCGAACACCGCTTCCAGGGCGTCTTCGCGCAGGGCACCTATCGTTTCAGCGGCGTGCCGCTCGACGTCACGGTGGGCGTGCGCGGCGATTTCTGGCAGGCGATGAACGCCAGCGTGCTCACCACGAACTCCAGCACGCTCAACGTGGTCCCCAATGCCAGCGCCTCAAGCTTCGATCCGCGCATCGGCCTGAAGTTCCATGCCAGCGACGAGCTGCAGCTCCGTGCCGCGATCTATCGCAATTTCTCGGCGCCCGGCATGAACCAGATGTACAGGGTGTTCGCCGCCGGCACAGGCTACACGACGATCAATCCCAACCTGCAGCCGATGACCAACTTCGGCCAGGAAGTCGGCTTCGACTTCGAGTGGAAGGGCTTCACGCTCTCGGGCACCTGGTTCAACAACAACCTGGACAACTTCATCGACCTCATCACGGTCTGCAACACCAACCCCGCCTGCGCCGCGCCGTTCGTCACCGCGGCCGGCCTCGGCCCGGCCTTCACGACGGTCCGCCAGTACCAGAACGTCGGCAACGCCACCTTCCAGGGCGTCGAACTGATAGCCTCGTGGCAGGCGACCGAGCAACTGAAGCTGACGGGCGGCTTCACCAGCACGACGGCCTACCTCACCAGCTCGACCAATCCGACCTTGGTGCGCACCGGCGTGCAGCTCGGCCAGGTGCCTGCCTACATGTTCACGGCCGGCGTCGAGTGGCGGCCGATCGAGACGCTCGTGCTGACAGCCTCGATGAAGTCGTTCCCGCAATACTGGAACGACACCAATCACACCGTGCTCAACGATGGCGCAACGCTGATCGACCTCGGCCTGCGCTGGTCGCCCGTGAAGGACGTGGACGTCTATGGCAGTATCCAGAACCTGACCAACGTCCAGTATCTGGCCCAGGGCTATGCGGTGACCTCATTCGAAGGGTCGACGGTCAACGCCTCGGCCATCCCGCAACTCGGCATGCCGCTGACCGCCGTCGCCGGCCTGAGGGTGAAGTTCTGATGCGTCCCTTCGCGCTGCTCATCGCCGCTCTGCTGCTCGCCGCTCCCGCCGGCGCGCAGCATCAGCACCATGCCAAGCCGTCCGGCACGCCCGAGGCGTTCACCGCCTCGGCAGCGTTCGGCCCGGACGGCACGCTCTGGGTCGTGCGCACGATGACCGATCGGATCGCGGTCGTGCGCTCGACCGACCTCGGCAAGACCTTCTCCGAACCTGTCATGGTGACGCCCGAGCCGATGTCCCTCGACTGGGGTCCCGACGCGCGGGCAAGGATCGTCGTCGCCCCGAAGGGTGGCCTCGTCGTCACCTTCGCGATCTTCCAGGACAAGAACTTCAACGGACGCGCCTTCTTCTCGCGGTCGAACGACAACGGCGCGACGTTCACAAAGCCGCAGCCCGTCACGGCCGACAAGACCAGCCAGCGCTTCGAGACGCCGGCGGTCGATCCGTCGACGGGCCGCGTCTTCGCGGCCTGGCTCGACAAGCGCAACGTCGCCAGGGCGCGCGCCGCCGGAAAGGCCCACGCCGGCGCCGCCCTCGCCTATGCGTGGGAGGATGGCGAGGCGGGCTTCGGCCCGACCGGCATCGCGCTCGACAATACCTGCGAGTGCTGCCGCCTCGGCGTCGCCTTCGCCGGTCCCGGCAAGCCCGCCGTCGTGTTCCGCAACATCTTCCCCGGCTCGGTGCGCGATCACGGCGTCATCACCTTCAAGGATGCAACGACGCCCGGCCCGGTGCGCCGCGTCAGCGCCGACGGGTGGAAGATCGAGGCCTGCCCGCATCACGGTCCCTCGATCGCGATCGCGCCCGACGGCAGCCAGCACGTCGCCTGGTACACCGACGGCTCGGCGCGCAAGGGCCTGTTCCATGCCCGCGCCGACAATGCCGACATGCCGTTCGGGCATCCGCGTGCGCTATCGACGCCCAACCGCCAGCCGGCGCGGCCGTTCGTTCTCTCGAACGGCAATGCGCTGCATCTCGTCTGGAAGGAGTTCGACGGCACCAAATCGCTGGTGCGCTGGCAGGTGAGCGGCGACGGCGGCCGCCAGTGGAGCGAGCCGCGCACAGTGGCCGATACCGCCGACGCCTCCGACCATCCGCTGCTGGTAGCCCATGCTGGTCAGGCCTATCTCTCCTGGCTTACCAAGATCGACGGCTATCGCCTGATCCCGCTCGGAGACAAGCAATGAGGCGACGCCTCATCCTCGCACTGCCGCTCGCGTTGGCGCCGTTCGGCGCACAGTCTGCCAGTCTTCAGCCTTTCGAGCGCGGAAGCTGGTCGAAGCTGCGGGCCGCACACGAAGGCAAGCCGATCGTGGTCCATCTGTGGGGGCTGACCTGCGCGCCCTGCCTCGTGGAGATGCCGCTGTGGGGCAAGCTCGCGGCGGAGCGGCCGGACATGCGCCTCGTCATGATCGCGGCCGATCCGGTGCCCCAGGATCCCGCGCGCGTTTCCGACATGCTCACGCGCTCGGGCCTCGCCAAGGCGGAGAGCTGGGCCTTCGCCGACCGCTTCAACGAGCGGCTGCGCCACGAGATCGATCCGGCCTGGGGCGGCGAGCTGCCGCGCACCATGATGATCGACCGCGACGGCCAGGCGACCATCCTGCCGGGCGTCGCCGACCTCGCCGAGGTCCGCGCCTGGCTCGACAAGGAAGGCAAGCGTTGAACCCGGCGACGACATCGCCGCGCATGCCGTTCGCCGCGCTGGCAGCCGCTGCGAGCGTGCATCTGGCCGTGCTCGCTGCAGCCATCGGCGCCTGGAAAATCGAGCCGTTGACCGACGAGATCCGCGCCATCGAGGTCGAGATCGCCGCGATCGCCGAGCCCACGCCGCCGAAGCCGGACGCCCTGCCGGAGGCACAACCCGAAGCGTCGCCGCCCGAGCCCCAGCCCCGGCCCTCCGAGCCGGAACCGCCCGTGGTGACGGAGGCGCCGCCGATCGATCCGTCGCTGATCCCCCTGCCCGAGCCGCCGCCTCAGCTCGTGCTCCAGGCGCCGAAGCCACCACCGCCGAAGCCCGTCGCGCCCAAACCTGCACCACCCGCTGCCGCCGCGCCGGCGCCACCCTCGCCCCTGCCGCCGGCCCTGACGGCGCCCGCGCCGCCGGCGGCCGCTGCGCGCCAGGCCGCGCCCGATCCGCGCTACATCGATCGCCTTGCCGCCGCCATCGAGCGCGAACGCGACTATCCGGTCGCTGCGCGCCGGCGCGGCGAGCAGGGTCGCGTCACGCTCGCCATCGTCATCGCCACCAATGGCCGCCTGATCTCCGCCGACGTCGTGGGCAGCAGCGGCTTCGACGCCCTCGACAAGGCGGCTCTCGGCATGGTCCGCCGCGCCACCCTGCCGCCGCTCGCGCCGGGCCTCGGTGCCGAGAGCGCGAGCTTCACCATCCCCATCGTCTTCGCCGTCCGCTGAAAAGGAGCCATCCCATGATCGCCCGTCGCAGCCTCCTTGCCGCCTCGCTCGTCCTCGCCGCGCTGCCCGCCGCCGGGCACGACTACAAGCTCGGCACGCTCGAGATCGCAACGCCGTGGACGCGTGCCACGGCGCCGACCGCCAAATCGGGCGGCGGCTTCATGACCATCACCAACAAGGGCACGACGGCCGACCGGCTGGTCTCGGCGCGCAGCAACTCCGCCGCCAGGGTCGAGATCCACGAGATGAAGATGGACGGCAGCGTGATGCGCATGCGCGAGCTCGAGAAGGGTCTCGAGATCCCGCCGGGCGCCACGGTGGCGCTGAAGCCCGGCGGCTTTCACATCATGTTCATGGAGCTCAAGGCCCCGTTCGCCGTGAACGGCAAGGTGCCGCTCACGCTGGTGTTCGAGAAGGCCGGCAGCGTCGACGTCGAGATGACGGTCGAGGCGATGGGCGCCGGCGCGCCCAAGCACTAAAGGCTAGATCGCCTTCAGGAGCTCGAAGGCGATGATGGCCATGCCGATCACCGACACGAACCACGCCGCGGTCCGCAGCCAGGCGATGCCCGCGACATAGATGATCGCGTAGGCGAGCCGGCCCCAGAAGAAGATCATGGCGCCCATCGCCGTCGTGGCGTTGGCCTTGCCGGCCGCGACCGCGATCAGCACCAGCGCCGCGAACAGCACCAGGTTCTCGATCATGTTGAGATGCGCGCGCTTGGCGCGTCCGGCCCAGCCTGTCAGCGTGGGCAGGTCTTCGCGGTTGCCCGCGAGCTTGGGCAGGCCGACCGCCTGATTGGCGCCCGTGGCCGCCACCAGCACTTGGACGAAGCAGAGGATCGTCGAGAAGAGGAGGTACTTCAGGTCCGGAGACATTGGCGTTTCTCCCGTCGTTATTTGGTCCCGAAGAGGCGGTCACCCGCATCGCCGAGCCCGGGAACAATATACCCGTGATCGTTGAGTTTTGCATCGACTGCTGCCGCGAAGACGGGCACGTCGGGATGGACCTCGGCGAAGGCGCGCGCGCCCTGCTCGGAGCCCAGGATGCAGATGAACTTGATGCGCGTGGCGCCCGACTCCTTCAGACGATCCACAGCCGCGATCGCCGAATGCGCGGTCGCCAGCATGGGATCGCAGACGATGACGTCG
>CAYRBQ010000357.1:0-4821 GCA_964422305.1 uncultured Reyranella sp.
GCCGCCGCGACGCATGCGTGGGCGACGACGTGGGCGAGGGCGCCGAGGCTGGCGGCGCTGGGGACCGCATCCGTGATCGACCCCAGCAGACACGCTGCGGCCTCGGCGACTCCGACAACGTCGACAGCGTGCTCTGCCCTATGCCGCTTCGGTCGGCTCGGCGCGCGCCAAGCGCAAGGTCGGCGCCGTGGGTTTCATCGGCAACGCCACCCACGCCACCGCGCATTTCTTCGGCCGCGAGAAGGGCCTCGGCACCATGCCGCACGCCCTGATCGGCTACGCCGGCTCGACGTTGCGCGCGGCCGAGATGTTCGCCGAGACCTTCCCTGGCGAGGCGATGACCGTGCTGGTCGACTACTTCGCGCGCGAGATCTCGGATTCGCTCGAGGTCTGCCGCCGGTTTCCGGAAATGGCGGCCAAGGGGATGCTGTCGCTGCGCCTCGACACGACCGGCGGCCGATACATCGAAGGGCTGGATCCGGCGACCTCGTACGCCGTGCTGGAGCGCTTCTCGCCGGAGTCGATCCGCGGTTACAGGAGCGAGGAAGAGCTGCGCTACCTCGTCGGCACCGGCGTGTCGGCGGCGGCGATCTTCCACCTGCGCGCCGAACTCGACCGCAACGGCTTCGACAAGGTGAAGATCGTGGCCTCGTCGGGCTTCGGCCCGGCCAAGTGCCGCGTGATGGCCGAGGCCAAGGCGCCGATCGACGTCGTGGGCTCGGGTTCGTTCCTGCCGTCGAACTGGTCGGAAACCTATGCCACCGCCGACATCGTCGAGTACGACGGCGAGAAGCGCGTGAAGATCGGACGCGAGTTCCTGCACCGCAGCCGGCCGAACGGGGCGACGCGGCCGCTCTGAGCCGCGGGGTTGCCGGCGATGCCGCTCCACTGGACCATCGACTCGAGAGAGCGGCTGCTCACCGTCGTCGCCGAAGGCGACGTCACGCGGAGCGATGCCGAGGCGTTCCTCGACGTTCTGGAGGGCGGGTTCGTGGCCTATCGCAAGCTCTTCGACGGGACGAAGGGCCAGACGTCGATGACCGGTGAGGACTTCATGGCGATCGGGGCCAGGATCCGCGCCGGGCATCTGAAGGGGCCGGTCGGTGCGCTGGCCGTCGTGCTGTCGCAGGAGCAGGCCAAGCTGGTGTCGCGCGTGCTGGGGATCATGGCGACGGCGCGGCGGCCGATGCGGCTGTTCGACGAGGCCGAAGAGGAAGAGGCGAGGCGGTGGATCGTTGCCCAGCCGCACGAGTGAGCCTGGCGCGTGAGCGGGGTCAGCCGACCACGAAGCTCTGATACATGAACTGCAGGTCCTGGCTTTCCTGCGGCGTGATCTCGCCGTCGAGGACACGCGCTTCCCAGGTCCGGAGCTTGCGCTTGATCTCCTGCGGCGTGCGCGGGCTCAGCAGCACCATGAAGAACTGCTCGTGCGGCGACAGCTCGCGCTCGCGGCGGTAGCCGAACGGGCCCGTGCCGGCGGCGCGCTGGACCGGCGCCGGTGGCAGGATGGCCGGCGCCGGGGCAACGCGGGGCAGGACGGCACTGTCGATGACCTCGTCCCAGGTGAGGCCCGCCTCACGGACCATGGCCGAGGCGAGCTTGGCCGCCGCCAGCGCCTCCTGGGCGTGGCTGCTGTCCAATATCTCGAGGACCTTCACGAGGGTCGTGCGGTTGAACGTCGACAAGGGGGCTGTGCCTTTGACTATTTTATGAGGACCCGGCACTAAGTACCTACAACATATAGATGGAAATGCCTTGGATCAAGCCAAGAGCCCTGACCCCCGCAGCGCCTTCCCCGCCTATCTCGCAGGCCTTGCCACCTGGTTCGTGCCGCTCGGCATCCAGATGGTCCTGTTCCCGTGGCTGGTCGCTGTCGTGCTGCGCATGGACGCCTTCGCCGTGGGCGTGGCGCAGGCCGCGGTCATGGCGCCGTCGCTGCTGTTCCTGCCGCTGGGCGGGCTGGTGGCCGACCGCGGCAATCCGCGCCGCCTGCTGCTGCGCTATCACATCCTCTATGCCGCGCCGCCGCTGGCGCTCGCCGTCGTGCTGTGGACGGATGGGCTCAGCTATCCGCTGCTGATCGCCTACGGCATCGCGGCGGGCGCGATCGGCGCCTTCGCCATCCCGACCCGCGATGCCCTGCTTCCCGTCGTGGCCGACAGGGGCGCCCTGCCCAGGGCGGTGGCGCTGGCGACGGCGCTGCAGTTCGGGGGGCAGCTCCTCGGCATCGCCTTCGCATCGACCGCCGATCGCTTCGGCGCGGTACCGCTCCTCGTGCTGCATGCCGGCATGGTGCTGGCGGGCTGCCTGTTCGTGCGGCGCCTGCCCGACCTGCCGCCTCATCCGACGGCGGAGCATCCCGGCTTCTGGCGCTCGGTCGGTGAGGGCGTCTCGGCGGCCGCAAGGTCCGACCAGATCTGGCCGGTGCTGCTGCTGAACTTCGGCGTCGGCATCTTCTATGTCGGCCCGTTCATGGCGGTGCTGCCGCTGGCGATCCGCGATCACTACGGCGGCGGCGCTGCCGAGCTCGCCTATACCAACCTCGCCTTCTGGGCAGCCACCATCGCTGCGAGCATGGCGCTGGTGGGACTGGCGCGTCGGCTGACCCTGCGCGGCCGGCTGGTCGGGCTCGCCGTGCTGGTGGGTGCGTTCGTGCTGATCGCGCTCGCCCTGCTGCCGCCGTTCCCGGTGTTCGTGGCGCTCAACTTCCTGTGGGGCATCGGGGCGGGCATCACCATGACGCAGAGCCGCACGGTGGTGCAGATCGTGGCCCCGGCGACCCATCGGGCGCGCCTGATGTCGCTGTTCCAGCTCGGGCTGAGCGGCGGCGGCCCGATCGGCGCGTTCCTGACCGGCACGATCTGCGCGCTGTGGGGGCTGCAGGCGGCGATGTTGCTGCCGGCAGCAGCGATGATCCTGCTGATCTTGGTGGTGCTCTTGCGGTCGCGTCTCTGGACGATGCGGACGGTCGAGTAGCTACTCGGCGGCGGCCCTGGAACCGAGGCCGAGCGTCTGCCAGACGTCCTGCAGGGCGGCCACGAGACGGCTCATGTCCTCATCGCCATGCAATGGCGTCGGCGTCAGCCGCAAGCGCTCCGTGCCGCGCGGCACGGTCGGGTAGTTGATCGGCTGCACATAGATCGCGTGGCGCTCCATCAGGAGGTCGCTCGCCTGCTTGGCCAGCGCCGCATCGCCCACGAATACCGGCACGATATGCGTGACGGACGGCATGACCGGCAGGCCGGCGGCGGCAAGGCGCCGCTTCAGCGTCGCCGCGCGCTCCTGGTGGCGCGTCCGCAGCTCGGTGCTTGCGCTGACCAGCCGGACGCTGGCGAGTGCCGCGGCGGCGATGGCGGGGGGAAGGGAGGTGGTGAAGATGAAGCCCGAGCCGCAGGAGCGCACGAAGTCGACGGTCGCCGCGGTCGAGGCGATGTAGCCGCCGACCACGCCGAACGCCTTGGCCAGCGTACCCTGTACGATGTCGACCTTGGCCAGCACGCCGTCGCGCTCGGCGACGCCCGCGCCGCGGGCGCCGTACATGCCGACCGCATGGACCTCGTCGAGATAGGTGAGCGCGTTGTAGCGATGGGCGACGTCGCAGATCTCGCCGATCGGCGAGACGTCGCCGTCCATCGAATAGACCGACTCGAAGGCCACGATCTTCGGCGTCTTCGGGTCGGCGGCGGCCAGCAGCTCCTCGAGGTGCGCGACGTCGTTGTGGCGGAAGATCTTGCGCACCGCGCCGGAGTGGCGGATGCCGGCGATCATCGAGGCGTGGTTGAGGGCATCCGAGTAGAGCTCGCAGCCCGGCAGCATGGCGCCCAGCGTCTGCAGCGTGGTCTCGTTGGCGACATAGCCCGAGGTGAAGACGAGGGCGGCGTCCTTGTCGTGGAGCTTCGCCAGCTCGCGCTCGAGCGCGGCGTGCAGGGTGTTGGTGCCGGAGATGTTGCGCGTGCCTCCCGCGCCCGAGCCCTGAGCGCCGATCGCCGACTGCATGGCCTCGACGACGGCCGGATGCTGGCCCATCGCGAGATAGTCGTTGCTGCACCACACCGTGACGTCGCGCGGCGGCTCGCCCTGGCGATGGAAACGCGCGCGCGGAAAGGCGCCTGCGATGCGCTCCAGCTCGGCGAAGACACGGTAGCGCCCTTCGGCGCGCAGCCTGTCGAGATGTCCGGCGAAGAAAGCCTCGTAATCCATTCCGTCCCCGCTTCCGCGCACCGATCTTAGTCGCATGACGCCTCCTCAGCAGGCGCATTTTGGTCGCGGACCGCCGCGCCGCCTTGAGGTAGCGCAACGCGACAGGCTGCGAATCGTTCGCAACTACTCCTCTCAAACCACTCACCAAGGCGTGACGCGCGGTGACCGATCCGCGGGGCATCGGCAGCCCGTAGGTGGAGCACTGACGAAGCAAGCCGTTTCGCCAGCTTCAAACGAGGAGACCAACGTGACCCAGTCGATCGATTTCCGCCGCCGTGGCCTGTTGCGCGTGTCCGGCGCCAGTGTGCTGTCGGCCTCCGCCGTCGCGCTGCTTGCCGGCTGCGAGAAGATGGCCGTGGCCCAGACCGGCAACGGCATGACGGCCGCCAACGACGTCGGCATCCTGAACACCGCGCTGGCGCTCGAGAATGAGGCGATCAGCGCCTACCAGCTCGGCGCCCAGAGCGGGCTGCTGCAGAAGCCGGTGCTCGAGGTGGCCGTGCTGTTCCAGACGCACCACAAGGAGCATCGCGACGCGCTGATCGCCACCATCCGCAAGCTCGGCGGCACGCCCGTCGCGGCCAAGAACGACGCCGAGGTGGCGCAGGCGTTGAACGCCTC
>CAYRBQ010000358.1:0-4776 GCA_964422305.1 uncultured Reyranella sp.
CAAGGGCGTTCGGAGCCGGGCTGGGCGAGCGAGACGACGCCATCGATGTCGAGGACGAGAACGGGACTGGCGGACATGGGCCGTCATGCTACAGCAAATCGATGGAGCTCGTGGTCCCTTCCCTCGACCGGTTGCCCGCCTATGCCGATGCGCTGAGGCGCGGCTTCTGGTCGGACAATCTGCGCCGCGAGGCATCGGCCCGCGATGAGCTGGCGAAGATCGCGGCCGATCCCGCGGCCTTCGTGGCCTCGCTCGACGATCCGGACGCCAAGGGCCCGCCTATCCGCACGTCGGACGGCGGGACGGTGCCGCGGCTGCCGGGCTATCGGCGCTGGATGTGGGACGACGGCTTCTGCGGCAACGTGAACTTCCGCTGGCAGAAGGGCACGTCGGACCTGCCGGCGCATGTGCTGGGCCATCTCGGCTACGCCGTCGTGCCGTGGCGGCAGCGGCGCGGCTACGCGACCAGGGCCGTGGCGCTGATGCTGCCCGAGGCTCGCCGGCTCGGACTGACGCACATCGACCTGACGACCGATCCCGACAACATCGCCTCGCAGAAAGTCATCACCGCCAATGGGGGCCATCTGGTCGAACGCTTCACCCATCTGCCTGCCCATGGCGGCGGCGAAGGCCTGAGGTTCCGGATCCCTCTAGCGCGGGCTGCCTGAGCGGACGACCGTCTCGGCCATCGCGGCCAAGGCCGCCATACCGCGAGCCTTGAGGGCACGCGAGGAATCGCGGCCGCCGATCCCGCCTTCAAGCACCAGGGTGATGAAGCCGTGCATGCTGGCCCAGGAGAAGTCGACCATGCGCTGGCGCACCTCGCCCGAGGCATGGCCCAGCGCTTCCTCGACCAACGTCGCCAGCAAGGCGCGGACGGCCTCGGATCCGGTGTCCGCCCCTTTGGCTTCGAGCCGGACCGCCTCCTGGCTGTACATGAGCTGGAACAGCACCGGGTTGGCGGCGGCGAAGGCCATGTAGCCCACACCCAGACCGACCAAACGTGCCGCCGGCTCGCCGCCCGCGCGGTCGGCCTCGACCGTCATGGAGGCCGTCAGCTCCTCGAAGCCGCGGCGGACCAGTTCGGCCAGCAGCTCGTCCATCGAGGCGAAATGGTGGGCCGGCGCGGCATGCGAGACGTCGGCGCGGCGGGCGCATTCACGGAGCGTGAAGCCGCGAACGCCCCTCTCCTCCAGCAACTTGCGGCCCGAAGCGACCAAGGCCTCTTTGAGGTCGCCGTGGTGGTAGGCGCGTGTCTTGGCCCGATTGGCGGGGAGACGGCTCATCTGGCCTCCATCAAGATATCCCACACCATAATCTTGACGTTGGAAAGAGGCCAAATTCCGGCTGACACGCCCATCTCCCCGTGGCTTGCTCGCCCCTCTTCGAGGGAGCTTGTGCATGACTTTCGAGACTTGGGCGGCCTTCGCCGCGGCGTCCAGCGTCCTTCTGGTGATCCCGGGCCCGACCGTCCTGCTGGTTGTCTCTTATGCCTTGGGACAAGGCTGGCGCACGGCGCTCCCCATGGCGGTCGGCGTGGCGCTGGGTGACTTCACCGCCATGACGCTGTCCATGCTGGGCCTCGGCGCCTTGCTCGCCACCTCGGCCACCCTGTTCACCGTGCTCAAGTGGGCGGGCGCAGCCTACCTCGTCTATCTCGGGATCAAGCTCTGGCGGGCCGGTGGCACGCTCGACGCCCAGCCGCGCACCGACGCCGTCTCGGCGGCCAGGATGCTGGGCCATGCCTGGCTGGTGACGGCCCTCAACCCCAAGAGCATCACCTTCTTCGTGGCCTTCCTGCCGGCCTTCATCGACCCGGCGGCCGACTTCCTGACCCAGATGCTGGTGTTCGAGACGACATTCCTGGTGCTGGCCTTCGCCAATGCCTTCGGCTACGCGCTGGTCGCCTCGCGGGCACGCCGGTTCGCCTCCGATCCGCGGGCGATCGGGGTAGTCAAGAAGGTGGGCGGCGGCCTGCTGGTCGGCGCCGGCGTGTCGACGGTGAGCTTCACCGGGTCGCGCAGCTAAGGAACGCTGGCGACCCCGGCGTGACTCGAACACGCAACATCCTGCTTAGAAGGCAGGTGCTCTATCCAGTTGAGCTACGGGGTCGATCCGGCGGGCCCGGTCAGTGCGTCCAGCGACCGACGCGAGTGTAGGCGAAATTGTCGGCATAAGCCTTCGGTCTGATCGGCCGGGTGTGGGGCATCTCGACGGTGTATTGCCAGCCGTTCTTCTCGGCATGGGCCTTGGCCTCGTCGAGCGTCGGGAACAACAGCCGCACCTGCTGCATGGTGTTGCGCGAGCTGGTCCAGCCCATCAGCGGATCGATCTCCTTGCGCGACGGCTCGGCTTCGAGGACCCACTCATGGGTGTTGGCCTGGCCGGACTGCATGGCCGTCTTGGCCGGCTTGAAGATGCGAACCTGCATGGCTCCTGCTACTCCGCTGAACCGATCGGTGGATCGGGGAACGTGGTCGGGGCGGCCGGATTCGAACCGACGACCTTCTGCGCCCAAGGCAGACGCGCTACCAGACTGCGCTACGCCCCGCCGAAACACCTCGCTGACGCGAGGGTTTCTACCAGCGACCCGGGCGGGTCGAAAGCGCAAATTCCGGGTGATAGGCTCGCCCCATGTTCGACCAGACGCCCGAGGAAGGCCGGCCGGGCCGGGCGCCGTCCATCAATGTGCTGGGCGGCGTGCTCCTGCCCTGCTCGACCGAGCCCGTGACCGGCTTCTACCGCGACGGCTGCTGCAACACCGGCGCCGAGGATATCGGCCTGCACACGGTCTGTGCCGTCATGACCGCGGAGTTCCTGCTGTTCTCCAAGTCGCGCGGCAACGACCTCAGCACGCCGATGCCGCAATACGGCTTCGCGGGCCTCGAGCCAGGCGACCGCTGGTGCCTCTGCGCCAGCCGCTGGAAGGAGGCGTTCGACGCCGGCGCGGCGCCCTTGGTCGTGCTCGAGGCCACGCACGCCGTCACCCTGGACGTCGTGTCCCTCGACGACCTCAAGCAGCACGCGTTCCGGCCACACTGACCTAGAGCTGCGCTTCGCCGCGCAGCACCGGCACGCACTGGCCGGCGATGGTGGCACGGATTCCGTCGGCGCCGCGCCGGGCGACGACACGCAGCAGGCTCGGCCGGCCCATGGTCACGCCCTGGTGGATGTCGAGCTCGAGCTCGCGGTCCTGCGTAAGCGACAGCAGAATTGCGCCGAGCGGACCGGCGGCGCTGCCCGTGGCCGCATCCTCGAAGGTGCCGCCGAGCGGCGCGAACATGCGGGCCTGCACCTTGCCCGGACCGTCGTGCGCATAGAGGTAAAGCGCAAAGCGACCCTCGAGCTTCGGCTCCCGCTTCATGGCGGCACGGAATGGCGTCACTTCAGGCAATGCTCGATCCAGGGCTTCCCGCGACACCTCGGCGAGCACGAACGGATTGCCGAGCGAGGCCGCCACCGGCTTGTGCGCGGTCGTCAGTACGTCGCGCTCTTGCAAGCCGGCGCAAGCCGCCACTTCCGCAACCGGCATCTCGACTCCCAGGGTCAACGGCTGCGGGGCGGCGATGGTCGCACCCAGCACGGTGCCCGACGGATCGCGCTCAACGTCGATCTCGACCAGCCCTGCCAGCTCCTCGAAGCGGAGCTTGCCGCCAGTGTCCCGGCCCTGCTGCGCCAGTACGTAGGCCGTGCCGACATTGGGATGGCCGGCGAACGGCATCTCGCGCGTGCGGGTGAAGATCCGTACGCGGGCGGTGTTTGCGGGATCCTCCGGCGGCAGCACGAAGGTCGTCTCGCTGAGGTTGAACTCGGCGGCCAGCGACTGCATCTCGGCATCGCTCATGCCGCGCGCATCGGGAATGACCGCGAGAGGGTTGCCGCCGAAACGCCGGGTGGTGAAGACGTCGACCGTGACGAAGGCATAGGTGCGCATGTTCAGAAGATCCCGTCGATTTCGCCGTCGGCCGTGAGCCGGATGCGTTCGGCCGCGGGAACGCGCGGCAGGCCGGGCATGCTCATGATCTCGCCGGCCATCGCGACCACGAAGCCCGCACCGGCCGACAGCCGGACCTCGCGGACCGGCAGCGTGTGTCCGGTCGGTGCGCCGCGCAGCTCGGAGTCGGCGGAGAAGCTGTACTGGGTCTTGGCGATGCAGACCGGCAGCTTGCCGTACCCCATGGCTTCGAGCGCCTTGAGGCGACGCTGCGCGGGACCGGCGATCGCCACGCCCGAGGCGCGGTAGATCTCCTTTGCCACCGTCTCGATCTTCTGCGCGAGCGGCATGTCGTCGGGATAGAGCGGATGGAAGGCGGCCCTGCCCTCGTCGAGCGTGGTCACGACGGCGCGCGCCAGCTCCTCGGCACCCGCACCGCCCTTCGCCCAATGCTCGCAGAGGTAGACCTTGGCACCGGCCGCCGCGCACTTCTTTTCGATCAGCTCGATCTCGGCCGGCGTGTCGCTCAGGAAGCGGTTGATGCCGACCAGCACCGGCAGGCCGAACTTGCCGAGGTTCTCGACATGCCGCAGCAGGTTGGGCAGGCCGCGTTCGACCGCGCCGACATCCTCCTTCTCGAGCGCCTTCTCCTCGGAGCCGCCGTGCAGCTTCAGCGCCCGCACCGTCGCCACCACGACGGCGAGCCCGGGCTTCAACCCGGCCTGGCGACACTTGATGTCGAGGAACTTCTCCGCGCCGAGATCGGCGCCGAAGCCCGCTTCGGTGACGACATAGTCGCCGAGCGCCAGCGCCGCGCGCGTGGCGATCACCGAGTTGCAGCC
>CAYRBQ010000359.1:0-4752 GCA_964422305.1 uncultured Reyranella sp.
CGGGCGCCGACATCGCCTCGGTGGTGGGCGATGTCGTGAACCATGCCGATCCGCTGGGACAGGCGAAGGCGTGGATCGCCGCGACGAGGAGACCATGAGCCGCTACGCGCGCCAGACGATCCTGGGCGAAGTCGGTCCGGCCGGACAGGCGCGACTCGCGGCCGCGCATGTGCTCGTGGTGGGCGCAGGTGGCCTGGGCTGCCCAGTGCTGCAATATCTCGTGGGCGCCGGTGTCGGGCGGATCACCGTCGTCGATCACGACGCGGTCGAGGTGACCAACCTCCATCGCCAGCCGCTCTACCGCATGTCCGACATCGGCCGGCCGAAGGTCGAGGCGGCACGCAAGGCGCTGCGGGGCTACAACCCCGAGGTTCGCCTCGATGCCGTGGCCGAACGGCTGACGCCGCAGAACGCGGCGTCGCTGGTCGCCGCATCCGACGTCGTCGTCGACGCCGCCGACAGCTTCGCCGTCACCTACATGCTGAGCGACGCGTGCTTTGCCTCTGGCAAGCCGCTGGTCAGCGCCTCGGTGATCGGGCTCACGGGCTATGCCGGCGCCTACTGCGGCGGCGGGCCGAGCTATCGCGCGGTGTTCCCAGACGTGTCGATCGACGGCGGCACCTGCGACACGGTGGGCGTGCTGGGCACGGCGGTCGCGGTGCTGGGCGGCCTGCAGGCGCACATCGCGCTCCATCTGCTGCTCGGCCTCGAACCGTCGCCGCTCGGCAAGGTCGTGACCTTCGATGCCAAGCGCTTGGCGTTCGGTGGGTTCAGCTTCGACGGCAGCCCCGAGCCCGATGAAGCGCTGACCTTCATCGCCGCCGACGCGGTGCGGCCCGACGACATCGTGGTCGACCTGCGCGGCCTCGACGAGGCGCCGGTCTCGCCCTTTGCCGGGGCGCGGCGGCTGGTGGTCGACACGATCGACGAGCTGGAGAAGACGGACCGCAGGATCGTGCTGGCCTGCCGCAGCGGCCAGCGGTCGCTGATGGCGGCGGATCGGCTGCGCGCGCGTGGGATGACGAACGTCGCGCTGGTGGCGTTGGGCTAGCTCTTCTTCTCCCAGCGCGCGGCGGCGGCATCGTCGCCCTCGTGCGCGCCGACCCATTTCTCGCCAGCGGGAGTCTCCTCGAGCTTCCAGAACGGTGCCTTGGTCTTGAGCCAGTCGACCAGGAACTCGCAGGCCTCGAAGGCGGCCTCGCGGTGCGGCGAGCCGACGGCCACGAGGACGATGCGCTCGCCCGCTTCCATGCGGCCGTAGCGGTGAACGATCAGCGTCGCCTCGAGCGGCCAGCGCCGGTTGGCTTCGGCCTCGATCTCCTGCAACGCGGACTCGGTCATGCCGGGATAGTGCTCTAGGGTCAGCGCGTCGACCTTGTCGCGGTGATAGCCCTCGCGCACGTGCATCTCGCGCACCAGGCCCACGAACACGGCGAGCCCGCCGATGCGCTTGTTGCCGTCGGTGAGCTTGCCGAGCTCCGCGCCGACGTCGAAGTCCGCCTCCTGGACGCGGACGGTCATGTCAGCCGCCCGTGAAAGGCGGGAAGAACGCGACTTCGCGCACGCCCGCGAGCTTCACGTCGAACGTGGCCGTGCGCTGGTCGACGGCGGCGCCGAACGCCGCACCCTCGGCCAGCGCTTCGGCGTGGCCTGGGCTGCGGGCGCGCAGCCAGACGATCAGGTCGCCGACGGTGGCCACGTCGGCGGGCGGCGAGACCTCTTCCTCGGGCAGCCCGACGGTGCGCTTCATCCAGGCGAAGTAGCGGACCTTCATTTCTCTTCCGCCCCCTTGTCCTCCGCCATATGGCGCAGGCCGGTCTGCAGATAGTCCCAGCCGGTGATCAGGGTCAGCGCGGCGGCGATCCAGATCAGCACGAGGCCCGCCTGGGTGACCCAGGGTGACGCGGCGTCGCCGACCAGCAGCGCGGCGATCGCCACCATCTGCACGGCGGTCTTCCACTTGGCGAGCGCGCTCACCGGCAGGCCGACCCTCAGCTCGGCCAGGAATTCCCGCAGGCCCGACACCAGGATCTCGCGGGCGAGGATGATCAGCGCCGCCAGCACATGGATGCCGCGAAGCGGCCCGAAGTCGACCAGCATGACCAGCGCGGCGGCAACCAGCAGCTTGTCGGCGATGGGATCGAGGAAGCGGCCGAAGCGCGAGATCTGGTGATAGCGACGTGCGAAGTAGCCGTCGAACCAGTCGGTGACGGCGGCGATTACGAACAGGATCATCGACAGCCACTGCGCCCAGCCGCGGTCGAGCCAGAAGCATGCGACGACTAGTGGGATCGCCACGATCCGCGACAGGGTCAGCATGTTGGGCAGGTTGAAGAGCATCGATCGACCTTAGCGACCGCCCCGGAAGTGGTCATGGATTTTCTGGGCGAGCGCGTCGGAGATTCCCGGCACCGACTTGATGTCCTCCAGGGTCGCCGCACCCACCGCGCGGGCACTGCCGAAATGGTTGAGCAGTGCGCGCTTGCGGCCGGCACCGATGCCCGGCACCTCGTCGAGCGCCGAGCGCGTGATGTCGGCGGCACGGCGCGTGCGGTGCGTGCCGATCGCGAAACGGTGGGCTTCGTCGCGCAGGCGTTGCAGGAAATAGAGCACGGGATCGCGCGGCTCGAGCGAGAAGGGCGGCTTGCCGTGCACGAAGAAGCGCTCGCGGCCGGCATCGCGGTCCGGCCCCTTGGCGATGCCGACCATGGCAATGTCCTCGAGGCCGAGCTCGCTCATCACCTGGCGGGCCGCCTCGAGCTGACCCTGGCCGCCGTCGATCAGCACGAGGTCGGGCCAGTGCTCGTCGTCGCGGTCGGGATTTTCCTTGAGCGCGCGGCCGAAGCGCCGGCTCATCACCTCGCGCATCATGGCGAAGTCGTCGCCGGCGGCGCCCTCGCTCTTGATGTTGAACTTGCGGTAGGCGCTCTTGTTGAAGCCATCGGGACCCGCCACGATCATCGCGCCGATCGGCGCCGATCCCTGGATGTGGCTGTTGTCGTAGACTTCGATGCGCTCGGGCGGCGCGTCGAGCGCGAAGACGCGCGCCACGCCGTCGAGGAGCTGGCGCTGCGTGCCGCGCTCGGCCATGCGGCGGGCCAGCGCCTCGCGCGCGTTGGTGACGGCCTGGTCGAGTGCATCCTTCTGGTCGCCGCGCTTGGGCTGGCGGATCTCGACCTTGTGGCCGGCCGAGAGCGTGAGCGCGCTCTCCATCAGCTCGCGCTCCGCGACCTCGTGGCTGGTCAGGATCAGCTTCGGCGCCTGCCGCGCCTCGTAGAACTGGCCGATGAAGGCCTCGAGCACCTGCGGCTCGTCGAGGTCCTTGCCGTGGCTCGGGAAGTAGGCGCGGTTGCCGAGGTTCTGGCCGGCGCGGAGGAAGAAGACCTGCACGCAAATCTGCCCGCCCTCGAGATGGGCGGCGAAGATGTCGGCCTCGTCGATCGACGGCAGGCTGATCGACTGGTGCGACTGGATGTGAGCCAGCGCACGGATGCGGTCGCGCAGCACGGCGGCACCCTCGAATTCGAGGCTGGAAGAGGCCTGCTCCATGCGGGCCGAAAGCTTCTGCTGGACCTCGCGGTTGCGGCCGCCCAGGAAGCCGCGCACCTCGTCGACGATGGCGTCGTACTCCGGCTTCTCGATGCGGCCGACGCAGGGCGCCGTGCAGCGCTTGATCTGGTACTGCAGGCAAGGCCGGGTGCGCGTCGAGAAGACGCCGTCGGAGCAGGAGCGCAGCGGGAAGGCGCGCTGAAGGGCGTAGAGCGTGCGGTTGACCGCGGTGGCCGAGGCGAAGGGGCCGAAATACTCGTTGGCCGGCTCGCGCGTGCCGCGATGCTTGGCGAGCTGCGGCCACTCGGTGTCCTTGCGGATCACGATGTAGGGGAACGACTTGTCGTCGCGCAGCAGCACGTTGAAACGCGGCCGGTGGCGCTTGATCAGGTTGTTCTCGAGGAGCAGCGCCTCGGCTTCGCTGTCGGTGACCGCGAACTCCATGGTCCGGGTCGACGAGACCATGCGCATCAGGCGGGTCGCCAGACGGGTCGGCTGGGTGTAGGCCGCCACGCGGCTGCGCAGCGAGCGCGCCTTGCCGACGTACAGGACCTCGCCGTCGGCCGCGATCATGCGATAGACGCCGGGCTTGCGCGGCAGGGTGCGCACGAACTCGGCGATGATTCGCATGCCATCGGCGAGCGAGCCTTCGCTGGGCGTGGTGTCGAGGTCGGTCTCTTCGGTCACGGAAAGGGTCGGTCCATTGGGCGCGCACAATGGGTCGGACGGGCCATGTGGGGAAGTCTGTGAAAAAGCTCTTCGCCCGCGCGGTGTTACGCCAACGTCACCGTGTTGACTCAATGTAGGGGCGGTGGCAGTCGCCTGCCACCGCCCTTCTAAGCCGATGTTCTGGTTGAGATTTTGCCCCTTTCGACAGACTGCAGAAAAGGCAGGCGGTGCGAATTGTTCCCGGTTCAGTCCAATCGGCTGTCGCGCTTCGATCGGTGGATAAGTTCGGTGGCTTTACAGTACCGACAGCATGCGTCCGACCAGCGGATGACGGACCACGTCATCCTGGGTGAGCCGGACGACCGCAACGTCGTCGAGGCCCTCGAGCTTGGCGCCGATCGCGGCCAGCCCCGACAGTTCCGGCAACAGGTCGGTCTGGTCGGGGTCGCCGGTCATCACCATGGTCGAATGCCAGCCGAGCCGCGTCAGCAGCATCTTGAGCTGGCCGTAGGTGCAGTTCTGGGCTTCGTCGAT
>CAYRBQ010000360.1:0-4746 GCA_964422305.1 uncultured Reyranella sp.
GCGGAGTCGTGCGCGCCAGCAGCAGCAACAAATCGGAGTGCTCGGCACGGCTGGTCAACACCTTCTGGCCGTTCACGACGAATGTGCCGTTGTTCTTCTTCACCGCCGTGGTGCGGAGGCTGAGCGTATCGGTGCCGCTCGTCGGCTCGGTGACGCCGAACGCCTGCAGCCGCAGCTCGCCCGTGGCGATCTTGGGCAGGTACTGCGCCTTCTGCTCCTTGCTGCCGTGCCGCAGCACCGTGCCCATGGTGTACATCTGGGCGTGGCAGGCGCCGGCATTGCAGCCGTTGCGATGGATCTCCTCCAGCACGGCGCTGGCCGCCGAGATGCCGAGCCCCGAACCGCCGTACTCCTCCGGAATCAGGATCGCGAGCCAGCCCGCTTCGGTCAGCGCCTGCACGAACTCCGTCGGATAGGCACGATTGCGATCGAGCTCACGCCAGTAGGCGCCGTCGAACTTGAGGCAGAGCTGGCGAACGGCGTCGCGGATCTCGGGATGTGTGGGTGCGTAGGGGTTTTCCATGGCGGCGCACGCTAGTCCGCCGCCTCTCCCCGGGCAATGCGACCGAGCTTCTCGACCAACGGCCCGTGCACCTCGGGCCCGAAACCATCGACCGTCGCCTCGCGTCGCGCCGTGACGCCATCGACCGCGCCGGCCTGTTCGACCACGGCATGCGTGACCGCGAGGTCGCGTTCCGCCGTCAGGAATTTCGCGATGGCCGGCTGCCACGCCGGCCGCACCACGGCCAACGCCGCCATCAGACCATAGGCCCCCCAGTTCGAGACGCCGGCCACGACGAGGTGATCGCAGGAGGTTACACAGGCGATCTCCGCGCCGTTGGGCACCACCCTGGCGATCAACCCGCCCGGCAGCTTGCCCATGCCGATCTCATTGCCGCCGTCACCGATGGCGAGCTTCCACCAAGGTCCGCCCTCGAAGAGATCGTCGAGCGGCGCGGTCCACGGCGAGACATCGACGCCGCGCATGTTACGCGGCTTGCCGTCGCCGCTGCGCCCACAACGCTCGATTGCCAAGACATGCGTGATGCCGTCGCGCTGCCACGCTGCGGCAATGCGGCCGATGCCTGCGGCATCGTCGAGCGCGATCTCGTCCAAGGCTACCGACTCGCCGAGCATCGCCACGGCTGCCCGCACCGCACCGGCACAAGGCTCATCGACGGCTATGCGCACCGGAATTCCGCAAGCCGATAGCGCGGCCGCGAGCAGCGCAGTCCCGACCGGGCCGTCCGTCTCGGGCGCGGCGACATCGCCTCGCGGCACGAAGAAGCCGGTGATCAAGCCGACCCTCTTCGCCTCCGACAATGATTGGGCCGTAGCCGCGAGCCCACCCGCATTGGCCCGGATCAACTCTTCGGTCTTGCGGCCGACATCGCGACACACCAGGGCTTCGATCGCCGCGAGCCGCTCGGTCTGGTTACTTCTCCTTGGCGACATATACCCCCGTCCAATCGGCCGGCGAGTCGTCGATCAACTCGTCGAGCCGCACGCGCATCATCTCGTAGTAGCCCTGCTGCCACCCCGCAGCGAGGGCCGCGGCCTGACACCCGTCAATCCTCTGCAGTGCCTCGGCGAAGGCACCGCCGCGATAGAGACGCAGCAGCTCGGCCTGTCTTGTCACGAGAGTGCGATAGCTGTCCGTCTGCGCGAGAGCAACGTCCCCGATCAGCGCATAGATGCGCTCCGGCTCGGTCTTACCCTTGACCATGATCAAATCGAGCTCGATCGCGGCATGCTCGGGCGCCTGCGCGCGCGTCGCTTCGCCGATGATGATGCCAGTGATGTAGGTCTTGCACTGCCCCTCAAGTCGCGACGCGAGGTTCACGGAATCGCCGAGACAGGAATAGGTGAAGCGCTGTGTCGAGCCGAAGTTGCCGACCGATGCCGGCCCGGTGTTGAGCCCGACCCCGATATTGACCGGGATGTGCGCCCGTCCCTCGGCAACCGCCTCCGCCGCCCAGCCGACGTTGAGGTCTGCCAGCCGTGCCTGCATGGCGAGCGCGGTGTCGCAGGCCCGCACGGCATGACCTTCGACCGGCAGGGGTGCGTTCCAGAAGGCCATGATCGCGTCGCCCATGTATTTGTCGATTGTCCCCCGGCGACCGAGGATGAGGTCCGTCATCGGCGTCAGGAAGCGGTTCATGAAGCGTGTCAGACCCTGCGGGTCGAACTGTTCGGAGATCGTGGTGAAGCCGCGCACGTCGGTGAACATCACGGTGATCTCGCGCTGCTCGCCGCCGAGCTGTAGCAGGCGTGGATTGCGTGCGAGCTGCTCGACGATGTCGGGCGACAGGTAGAGGCCGAAGGCACCGCGAATTTCGGCCCGTTCCCGCTCCGTCCGGATGAAGGCGAGCGCTGTCCCACCGACATAGATGAGGGCCAAGGTGCCCGTCGGGTAGATCGGATCGAACAACAGCCGGTACTGTGAATAGGCGATCCAGGGCACGAGCAGGCCGATGCCGATAAAGATGCCGGCAACGATGACCATTCGGCGGGCCGACAGCCGCGGCAGCAGCCAGACGAAAAGCAACCCGATCACGGCGAGATAGAGGAATTCCGCGCCGTCGGCATAGTCGGGGCGCGCGAGGAACTTCTGCTCGACCATTTGCTCGGCAAGCTGGGCATGGACCTCGACGCCGGGCACCGCCTCCTGGATCGGCGTATTGCGCAAGTCCTTCAGGCCGAGTGCGCTGGTACCGACAAAGACCACATGCCCCTCGATCTTCTCGGCCGGTACCTCGTCCAGCATTACGGCTCGCGCCGACACGAAACGTTCATCGCGGTGACCAGTGTCGTAGAGGATCAAGCGGCCACGTCCGTCAGTCGGTACCTCGATGTCGCCGGTCTTGATCGCGACGATGCCGGTCCGCGTGCCGAACGACCATTCTCCGCTCGCGCCCGACGACTTCACGAAGTACGACGCTGCGCCCTGCGCGACCCTCAGCGCCTCGATCGACAAGGCTGGGAAGAGTCCCTGCTGGCCGCCCACACGGAACAGCATCGGAACGCGGCGGATGACGATGCTTTCGACATCCGTGTTCACACTGCCATTGCCCTTGGCCGCCGCCTCCAGGATGTCGAGCGATTTCACCGTGCCGATCTGCTGCGGCAGGAACTGGCTCGGCTCGTCCCCGGCGAACGCCACGCCATGGTAGGTCTTGGGCGGCTTCGCGGCCCCGCGGACGTCGAAGCCGAATCCCGTCACGACGCGCGACTGGGCGATGGCATTCGCGAACACCTGGTCGTTGTCCTGGATGGAGGCCGCGAGCTTCTGCACCGTCTCGGGATCGGTGAAGGCCACGAGATCCCGGACCATGCGGCTCATCGAGGAGCGATCCGGCTCGGCGAATACCGCGTCGAACGCCACGACCGCCGCCCCCTTCTCCGTCAGCTTGTCGACCAGTTTGGCCACAATCGTGCGCGGCCAGGGCCACTGGCCGTACTCCGAGAGCGCCGCCTCGTCGATGTCGACGATGCGCACCGGCGTTCCCGGCATGTAGGTGCGCGGCTGCAGGCGTTGGTAGCTGTCGAAAGCGAAGTCGCGCAGCCGGGCGAGCGCCTCGGGGTCGACGGCGCGGAGCAGAAGCGCGTTGAGCAGCAAAAGCAGAGCCACGATCAGCGGCGCACGTGGCGCATCGCTGCCGCCGAACAGCCAGCCCATACCCATTCCGCCCTCTGCCCCTAGGGAAGTTCACTTTACAGAGGATACCGGCCAAGCCAAATACGCACCTTGTCGACCGTCGGACACAGCCCTCTTAACGGAATCTACTTCAAGCTGAGCGCTCTCGTGCTGTTCTGCACGATGGACGCCATGGTGAAGGCGCTCGGCGACACCTACGGCTCCTTCCAGATGATGCTGTTCCGCAGCGCTGTGGCGCTCGCACCGGTTTCGGTGCTGATTTGGCGCTCCGGCAGGAGCCTGCGCATGGCCGTTACCAGTAACCGGCCCTGGCTGCAGGCGCTGCGCGTCGCCATAGGCTTCGGCAGCCTGTTCGGCTTCTTTTATGTCTTTCCGCGCATGCCGCTGGTCGACGCCTATGCGATTTCCTTCGCCGCCCCTTTGTTCATGGTGGCACTGTCGGTACCCCTGCTCGGCGAGCCGGTGGGCTGGCGCCGCTGGACGGCGGTCGCGGTAGGCTTCGTCGGCGTGCTGATCATGCTCGATCCGTGGGGCATCGAGTTCCACGCCATCTCCCTGATCGTCCTGGCCGCGACCTTCTGCTACGCGCTCTCCACCGTGATGGTCCGGCTGCTGAGCCGCCACGACCAGGATGCGGTGACCCTCTTCTGGTTCGCCGCCGCCTCCAGCATCGTGTCGCTGGTCTGCGCCATCCCGGAATGGAAGTGGCCGACGCCCATGGACTGGGTCTGGCTGATCGGGCTCGGGCTGCTGGGCGGCGTGGCCCAGATCCTCATCACCCGGGCCTGGCGGATGGCTCCGGCCGCGGTCCTGGCGCCGTTTGACTATGTGTCGATCGTGCTCGCCGTCCTGTTCGGCTACCTCTGGTTCAAGGAGGAGCCCTCCTGGACCGTCTGGTACGGCCTGCCGCTGGTCATCGGGTCCGGACTCTACATCCTCCACCGCGAGCGGGTGCGCGCGCGCGAGCGAGCCGCCAATTCCTGAAGTTTTTCAGGGATTTGTCCGGCATTGACGAATTGGGCCGCCAACCACATCTTGTAGGCATGACCGAGACCTCCTTCTCCGTGAGCCCCAGCGCGGCCAAGCGG
>CAYRBQ010000361.1:0-4742 GCA_964422305.1 uncultured Reyranella sp.
CTTGGCGCGAAGGTCTGGGGCCGTTCGCTGCCCAATCCCATCGGCCTCGCCGCCGGCTTCGACAAGAACGCCGAGGTCGTCGACGCGGCATTAGGGCTCGGTTTCGGGCTGGTCGAGATCGGCAGCGTCACGCCGCGCCCGCAGGAGGGCAATCCGCGGCCGCGCCTGTTCCGGCTGCCGCAGGATCGCGGGGTCATCAACCGCATGGGCTTCCCCGGGCACGGGCTCGAAGCCGCCCGCGCGCGCCTCGCGGCCCGGCCGCGCAGGGGCTTCGTGGGCGTGAACATCGGCGCGAACAAGGACAGCACCGACCGCGCCGCCGACTATGTGACGGGCTGCGTGGCGCTCGCGCCCTATGCCGACTATCTCGTGTGCAACGTCTCCTCGCCCAACACGCCGGGGCTGCGCAACCTGCAGGGCCGCACCGAGCTCGCCGGCCTGCTGAAGCGCGTGCAGGACGCGATCGCCGCGAAACCGGTGCCGCTCGTGGTCAAGATCGCGCCCGACGCGACCGACGACGATCTCGACGACATCGTCTTCGTCTGCCGCGACCTTCGGCTCGACGGCATCATCGTGGGCAACACGACACTGTCGCGTCCCGCCTCCCTGCGCTCGGACCGAAAGGCCGAGACCGGCGGCCTGTCCGGAGCGCCGCTCACGGCTTTGTCGACGGAAGTCCTGCGCAAGACCGCGCAACGCGCCGAGCGGCAGTTCCCGCTGATCGGCTGCGGCGGCGTGGGTTCGGGCGCCGACGCCTACGCCAAGATCCGGGCAGGCGCGACCTTGGTGCAGCTCTATTCCGCGATGGTCTACGAGGGCCCGCCGCTCGTTCGCCGCATCAAGGACGAGCTGGCCGCGCTCCTGGCGCGCGACGGCTTCACGTCCGCAGCGGACGCGGTCGGCGCCGACCTGCGCTAGTCAGCCGTCGAGGTACTGGCCCGCGTCGAACTTCACGTAGGCGCCGGCCTCGTCGAAGGCCACCCCCAGCGGATCGCCGCCCTTGGCGACGACGTCGATCTGCTTCTGCAGCAGGATGCGCAGCATCGAGATGCCCTGGTCGGACGACATCAGGTGCTCCTCGGAGTGGAAGGTGATCGGGCCCTGCCCGACCTGCGCCTCGACGTCGCCGGGAAACTGCTGGTGCTCGGCTTCGGTGAGCTCCGCCCACGCCTTGCCGTTGTAGCGCGACTTGAACTTGGCAAGCTCGCCCTTCTCCTTGACGCGCCCGGCGACGTAGATGCGGTAGTGCGTGTCGTCGATCGGGAGCGTCCAGCCGATCGACTCGACCATGCCGTACTGCGCGACCCGCGGATTGGGCACCACGCGCAAGGTCGGCACTACAGCCTCGGTCACGCGGCGGAACTGCTTGCCGTCGGGGCCGGGCCGGATCGAGGTCGCCTTCACGCCCTGCTGTCCGTACTCGAACTTCACCTTGGGGAACGCCGCCATCTGCTCGACGAACTGCGGGCCGCTGAACGCGCCGTGCAGGATCGGCACATGGTACGGATCGACCACGTTCTCGAAATGCTGCAGCCAGTTGCAGGGCGCGATCACGATGCCGCCGCTGCCGATCGAGGAATCGTCGGCCTCGACGAATTCGCCCGGTCCCGTCACCTCGAGGCATTCGTAGCGCGGCAGCACCGGCTTCTTCTCGGGCGGCCCGAGATAGGCGAAGACCAGCCCGTAGCGCTCCTCGACCGGATACCAGGGCTGGCGCACACGGGCGCATTGCGCGCCCGTCGGGTTGGGCTCGCACGGCATCTCGAGGCACCTGCCTTCGACATCGAACAGCCAGCCGTGATAGCAGCAGCGGATGCCGCGCTCCTCGACCTTGCCGTAGTAGAGCGTCGTGCCACGATGGCAGCAGCGCGGATAGACGAGGCCCGGCCGGCCCTCGCCGTTGCGAAACAGGATCAGCTCCTCGCCCAGCACCTTGACCGGGCGCGGCGTGGCGCCGGCATCGGCACTGACGCCGACCGGATGCCAGTAACGGCGTAGCAGCTCGCCCATCGGCGTGCCGCGCCCCACCTCGGTGAGCTTGGTGTTGTAGCTCGGCGTCGCGAGAGAATAGGCCGAGCGCAGGTCTGTGGTCGTGCTCATCCTCTCACTCCACCTTGGCGCCGGACTGCTGGATCAGATCGGCCCAGATCGGCGTCTCGCGCCGCAGCACTGCCGTCAGCTCGGCCGGCGTCGAGCCCACCGGCGTCTGGCCCTGCTCGATCATCTTCTGCGCGACCGCGGGCTCGTCGATCACGGCTTTGATCGCCTGTTGCATGCGGCCCACGATGTCGGGCGGGGTTCCCGCCGGCGCGTAGGCCGCCACGAACAGGCTGAGGTCGAAGCCCGCGACGAGCTGCTCGGCGAAGGTCGTGAGCTCGGGCACCGAGGCGGAGCGCTTGGCACCGGCCACCGCCAGCGGCTTCACCCGGCCCGCCGCGATCTGCGGCTTGGCGCTGGTCGGGCTCGCCCAGGTGATGTCGAGCGTGCCGTTGCCGACATCCTGGATCGCCGGCACGTCGCCGCGATAGGGCACGTGGCTGTAGGTGCCTCCCAGGGCGCGCTCGAACATCAGCCCGTAGAGATGGCCGCTCGAGCCGATGCCCCAGCTTCCGTAGGTCGCCGGCCGACCGAGCCCCTTCACCCAGGCGCCCATGCCGCGCAGGTCGGAGAACGGCGCGTCTGCCTTCACCAGCACCAGGATCGTGCCGAGCGAGACCAGCGATACCGGTATCAGGTCCTTGGCCGGATCGAAGGGCAGCTTCGCGTAGAGCGAGGGGTTGTTGGTGTGCGTGGAGTTGGTCGTGATCAGGAAGGTGTAGCCGTCGGGTGCGGCCTTCGCGACGATCTCGGAGCCCACGATGGTGTTCGCGCCGGGCTTGGGATCGACCAGCACCTGCTGGCCGAGCTTTGCCGTAAGTCCCTCGGCGATCACACGGACCAGCGCGTCGATCGCGCCGCCGGGATTGAACGGCACGACGATGCGGATGGGCTTGCCGGGCCACGGCGCCTGCGCTTTCGCCGCCGCGCCGAGAAAGGGGGCCGAAAGCGCCGCTCCGACGAGAGTCCGCCGACCGACCGTTGTCCGTCTCATCCTGTTTCCCCCTTCTTCTTTCCGGGAAGACTACTTGCTGACCCTCCGCGACTCCAGCCGCCCTCGCAGGGCGATATCTGTGACCAGCCACTGGAGCGGCCTGCCATGGCCACCTAGACTGCCTCGACAAGGGGGAAACGTGCCGCTCTGGATACCGATCACGATCGCTGCCGCGCTGTGCCAGAACATCCGCACCACGATGCAGCAGAAGATCCGCGGGATCCTGAGCGTCGATGGTGCGAACTTCGTGCGCTACCTCTACGGCGCGCCGTTGGCACTGGGCGCACTTGCCTTCCTGGTGCTGGTCACCGGCCGCGTCGTCCCCTCGATCTCCTGGACCTTCCTGCTGCTGGTCACCATCGCGGGCGTGGCGCAGATCGTGGCGACGTCGCTCATGATCCACGCCTTCTCGCTGCGCAACTTCGCGGTCGGCACGGTCTACTCCAAGACCGAGACGGTGTTCGTCGCCCTCTTCGCGACCTTCATCGCCGGCGAGCCGCTGGCCTTCGGCTCGTGGATGGGCATCCTGGTCTGCCTGGGTGGCGTCGCCATCCTGAGCGTGCGCGGCAAGCTCTCCGACATGCGCGCCGTGCTGGCCGACCTCACGCACAAGGGCGCGGTCTACGGCATCCTCTCCGGCGCGGTCTTCGCCATCGCCGCCGGCACCATCCGCGAGGCCACCAAGCTGCTGCCCGAGGGCGACTTCCTGATCAAGGGCATCACGGTGCTCGCCTGCATGAACAGCATCCAGGTCGTGCTGATGGCCGCCTACCTCGCGCGCCGCGACCGGCCGCAGCTCGGCAAGGTCTGGCACAACTGGCGCTCCTCGGTCTGGGTCGGCATCTTCAGCGTGCTGGGCTCGGCCGGCTGGGCGCTCGCCATGACGTTGGAGAATGCCGCCCTCGTCCGCGCCGTCGGCCAGATCGAGCTGGTCTTCACCTTCATCTCCTCGCGCCTCGTCCTCAAGGAGCGCCCGTCCCTCGGCGAGTGGATCGGCAGCCTCCTCGTGATCGGCGGCGTCGTCCTCATCCTCGTAACCCGGTGATCACATGACCGAACAGACAAGGCCGCTCCACGGCCTGCGCGTCCTCGACTTCTCGACGACCATCGCCGGACCGCATTGCAGCCGCCTGCTGGCCGACATGGGCGCGCATGTCATCAAGATCGAATCACCCGAAGGCGACCTCATGCGCTCGCGTCCCGTGCAGCGCGACGGCTTCGGCACGATGTTCGGCCAGCTCAACGCCGGCAAGCAGTCGATCGTGCTCGACCTCAAGAAGCCCGAGGCGATCGCCGCCGTGAAGAAACTGGTCGGCAAGGTCGACATCGTGGTGGAGAACTACCGGCCGGGCGTCATGAAGCGGCTGGGCCTCGACTATCCCGAGCTCGCCAGGATCAACCCGAAGCTCGTCTATTGCGCGATCTCCGGCTACGGCCAGAGCGGCCCCGGGGCCGGCCGTCCCGCCTACGCGCCCGTCATCCACGCCGCGACCGGCTACGACATGGCGCACCTCTTCTACCAGCAGGGACGATATCAGGAGGGAATGGGGCGGCCGGACAATTGCGGTATCTTCGTTGCCGACTATGCCAGCGGCGCCTACGCGCTGGGCGGCATCCTGGCCGCGATCCACCAGCGCCACGTCACCGGCAA
>CAYRBQ010000362.1:0-4733 GCA_964422305.1 uncultured Reyranella sp.
GACGGGATGGAGCTCCTGAACCGCATCCGCAAGACCCAGCAGTTCCCGGTCATCTTCCTCACCTCGAAGGACGAGGAGATCGACGAAGTGCTGGGCCTGCGCATGGGCGCCGACGACTTCATCAGGAAGCCGTTCTCCCAGCGCCTCCTGCTCGAGCGGATTCGCGCCGTGCTGCGCCGCGCCGACGCCGGCGGCGGCAAGGGCGAGGCGGCGGCCGAGCGCATCGTGCGCGGCGAGCTGGTGCTCGATCCCTCCCGCCACCAGTGCACCTGGAAGGGCAAGGAGGTGCACCTCACTGTCACCGAGTTCCTGCTGCTGAAGTCGCTCGCCGAGCGGCCCGGCCATGTGAAGAACCGCGACCAGCTCATGGACGCGGCCTACGGCGAGACGATCTACGTCGACGACCGCACCATCGACAGCCACATCAAGCGCGTACGTCGCAAGTTCCGCGAGGTCGATGGCGAGTTCGAGCAGATCGAAACGCTTTATGGCATCGGATACCGATACCGCGACTCCTGAGCCCGGCGCGCGCCCGGCGGGGCGGCAGGCTCTCGGCTCCCGGATTGCCGGCTTCCTCGCCCGCCTGATCCCCGGCGTGCGCCGCAGCGCGCCCGCCGCCGCGGAGTCGCCGTCGCTCCTGCGCCGCCGGCGCAGTGTCGATCGCAGCCATTCGCCGCTGACGCGGCGCATCCTGCTGTTGAACCTGATCCCGGTCGCGCTGCTGACGCTCGGCGCCGTCTACCTCAGCGACTACGAGGAGGAGCTGATCGATGCCGAGCTCGCCTCGCTGCTCGTCCAGGGCGAGATGGTCGCGGCGGGCATCGGCGAGGTCGCGGTCGTTGGCGGCGAGACCACGGTCAACCGCATGGACGCCGACGCCGCGCGCCAGCTTCTGACGCGCCTGGTGCGACCGACCGGCGTGCGGGCGCGGCTGTTCAGCGAGACCGGCGAGCTCCTGGGCGACTCGGCGGTGCTGAGCGATGCCGGCCGCATCCATGTCGCCCCGCTGCCGCCGCCGGAAACGCCGGTCGAGACCGAGGTCGAGCTGGTCGACCGCGTGAGCGACTGGATCGCCCGTCAGCTCTCGCGCGGCGACCGCTACCCCGAATATGTCGACCGGCCGGTGCCGACGCTCCGCGACTTCCCGGAGGCGGCGAGCGCGCTGCGCGGCTTCAACGCCTCGGCGGTGCGCAGCGTCGGCGACGGGCGGCTGCTGCTCAGCGCCGCGGTGCCCGTCCAGCGCTACAAGCAGGTGCTGGGCGCCCTGCTGCTGACGCGCGACAACCGCGCCATCGCCGCCTCGCTGCGCGAGGTCCGCTACGACATGCTGACGATCGCGGCCGCCGCCCTCGGCATCACGGTGCTGCTGTCGCTCTATCTCGCCGGCACCATCACCCAGCCGATCGTGCGGCTGGCGCGCGCCGCCGACGAGGTGCGGCTGGCGCGCGAGAGCCGGCCGGAGATTCCCGACCTCGGCAAGCGCGGCGACGAGATCGGCGACCTGAACGATGCACTGCGCTCGATGACCGACGCCTTGTGGCTCCGCATTAACACCATCGAGAGCTTCGCCGCCGACGTGGCGCACGAACTCAAGAATCCGCTGACCTCGCTCAGATCGGCGATCGAGATGGCGGGCCGTCCCGATCTCGACCCGGAACGCCGCGCCAAGCTGATGGGCATCGTCATGGATGATATCAACCGGCTCAACCGGCTGATCACCGACATCTCCGACGCCTCGCGCCTCGATGCCGAGCTGATGCGCGGCGAGGTGAAGTCGGTCGACCTCGAGGCGCTTCTGCGCGACATGGTCGGCCACTATGCCGCCACGGCCAACCAGAAGGCCGGCGTCGAGGTCGAGTTCCGCGTCTCGGCGACTCCGCCCTTCGTGGCGCACGGCCACGACGGTCGCTACGGCCAGGTGTTCCGCAACGTCATCGACAACGCGCTGTCGTTCTCGCCGGCGGGCTCCCGCATCCTGGTCGAACTCGCGCGCGAGCCGCGCAACGGCCCGTTCGTCGTCACCATCGACGACGAGGGCCAGGGCATTCCCGAGGACAACCTCGAGTCGATCTTCGAGCGCTTCTATTCGGAGCGTCCGACCGAGCATTTCGGCCAGCATTCCGGCCTCGGCCTCTCGATCTGCCGGCAGATCGTCGAAACCTACGGCGGGACCATCTCGGCCAGCAACCGGCGCGCCGCCGACGGCCGGGTGCTGGGCGCCCGCTTCACCGTCCGGCTGCCCGCCGCCGGCCGGAAGTAGCGGGGCCGCGGGTGAGCGCGCTCGTCCACGCGACCTGCGTCGCCCTGCCGTCGCGCGGCCGGGCCTCGGGCGATCAGACATGGCGGGGTGTGTTGCTGCGCGGACCGTCCGGTGCCGGCAAGTCCGATCTCGCGCTCCGCCTGATCGATGCCGGTGCGCGCCTTGTCGCCGACGACCAGACCGAGCTCTCCCGTCGCGGTCGCGGCCTCTTGGGCTCCGCACCGGCGACGATCGCCGGACTGATGGAGGTGCGCGGCGTGGGCATCGTCAGGCTCGGACGCGCGCAGCTCATGGCGCAGGTACCGATCGGCCTACTGGTCGACCTGGTGCCACCGAAGCGCATCGAACGGCTGCCGGAGCCGGCGCGGGAAAGCGTGCTCGGCCTCGACCTGCCGGTGCTCGCGCTGACGCCCTTCGAAGTCTCGGCGCCGGCGAAGTTGCGGCTTGCCCTCGCACAAATCGCGGCGGCATGATCGCGGGGCATCGATCATGCCCGACAGTCCCGCCCCTACGACGAGCCAGGCCGCCAGCCAAATCGCCAGCGACGAGCGTCGTCCGTTCGTGGTGGTCACGGGCCTTTCAGGCGCCGGCCGCATCACCGCCCTGAACGCGCTCGCCGACATGGGCTACGTCGCCGTCGACAACATCCCGCTGCCCCTGTTCGGCGAGCTCATGCAGTCGACCAGCGGCAAGCCCGGCGAGAAGGCACCGCCGCTGGCCTTCGGCATCGACACCCGCACCTTCGGCTTCAACCCGAAGGAGCTGGTCAGCCGCGTGCGCGAGCTGCGCGAGCTGCGCGGCCTCGCGGTGCGCCTGCTGTTCCTCGAAGCCGACACCGAGACGCTGCAGCGGCGCTACACGGAATCGCGGCGACCGCACCCGATGGCGCCCGACCGTCCGCTGGTCGACAGCATCATCGAGGAGCGTCGGCAGATCGGCTTCGTGCGTGATGCCGCCGACCTGGCGCTCGATACCTCGTCGATGTCGCCGCACCAGCTCAAGCAGATCCTCGCCGGTCATTTCGAGCCGGGCCGCGACACCGGCACCCGCATCGCGGTGATGTCGTTCTCGTTCCGCCGCGGCCTGCCGCGCGAGGCCGACCTGGTGTTCGACGCACGCTTCCTGAAGAATCCGCACTACGTTCCGGCGCTGAAGCCCCTGACCGGTCGCGACGCCGCCGTCGCAGCCTATGTCGCCACGGACCCGGACTATCGGCCGTTCGTCGAACGCCTGGAGGGGCTGATCGGGCCGCTGCTGCCCCGTTTCGACGCCGAGGGCAAGAGCTATTTGACCATCGCGATCGGGTGCACCGGCGGCCGTCACCGTTCGGTGGCCCTCGCCGAGGAGCTTGCAGACTGGTTGCGGAAGGAGGGCCGCTCGGTCACTCTCTCGCACCGGGACGTCGGGGCGGCCGGGGAGGCCGGTGGCGCAGGGTAGAGCAGATAGAATGATCGGTATCGTACTGGTGACCCACGGCAATCTGGCGCAAGAGTTCATCGCAGCGCTCGAACACGTCGTCGGTCCGCAGCAATGCGTGTCGCCCGTCTGCATCGGCGCCGACGACGACATGGAGAAACGCCGGGCCGAGATCCTCGAGAGGGTGCGGGCCTGCGATACCGGCGAGGGGGTGATCGTCCTCACCGACATGTTCGGCGGCACTCCCTCCAACCTCGCGATCTCGATCATGGAGCAGGCGCGCATCGAGGTGCTGGCGGGCGTGAACCTGCCGATGCTCGTGAAGCTCGCCAGCGTGCGCAGCCGCCCGATCGCCGAAGCGGTGCGCATGGCGCAGGAAGCCGGCCGCAAGTACATCACCGTCGCCTCCCGAATCCTGGCCAAGGAAGCTTCGTGAGCGACGCGCCGGGCTCCAGCGCGGACGCCGGGATCGGCGCCCTCAAGCGGAGCCTCGCCATCGCCAACAAGCGCGGCCTGCATGCCCGTGCCGCCGCCAAGTTCGTCCGCACCGCCGGCCAGTTCGACGCCGCCGTGCGCGTCTCCTTCAAGGGCCAGGAGGTCTCGGGCCTCTCCATCATGGGCCTGATGATGCTGGCCGCCGGCATCGGCAGCACGATCGACATCGCTTGCTCGGGCCGCCAGGCCGCCGAGGCGATGGCCGCCATTTCGGCGCTGGTCGAGGGCAAGTTCGGCGAGGAATAAGCCCTGCCGCACAGCTCCATAAAGGGCCGGGAATATCGACATAAATTCTTGCTTATATGTTGATCCGGCGCGTTGAGGCGGGCCCGGGCCGCTGTTAAGAACACGGCCTCTTTCAACCCACGGAAATCGCCGGGAGCGCCAAATGGCCCAGGATTACGTCGTCAAGGATATCGGGCTCGCCGACTGGGGCCGCAAGGAACTCGACATGGCCGAGACCGAGATGCCCGGCCTCATGGCGATCCGCAAGGAATACGGGCCGAGGAAGCCGCTGAAGGGCGCGCGCATCGCCGGCTCGCTGCACATGACCATCCAGACC
>CAYRBQ010000363.1:0-3593 GCA_964422305.1 uncultured Reyranella sp.
CGCCCAGCTCGGCCGGCGACAGCTCGATGCCGAACAGCGACAGGCCGATGCCCTTGTCGGAGATGTAGGCCGGCAGGTGGCCGCCCACGAAGGCGACGTGGAAGCCGCAGACGAAGTAGCCGACCACCAGCAGGATGTAGCTCTTCTGCGCGAAGGCCTCGGAGAGCGCTTCGCCGGTCGACTGGTTGCCGCCGCCCGCCTTGCGGCTGGCCGCGATCTCCTTGCTGTCGTTCAGGCCCACGGCCAGCAGGATCATCAGCACCGCGATTGCCGTCAGCGCCCACATGGTGGGGCGCCAGTCGCCGAAATAGTTCTGCAGCACGGCCGCCAGCGGCACGATGAAGAATTGGCCGAACGAGCCGCCAGCCGAGCAGATGCCGACCGCCAGCGCCACCTTGGCCGGCGGCGCCACGCGCAGGATCACGCCCAGCACCGGGCCGAAGCTCGCCGCCGAGAGGCCGACGCCCACCAGGACGTTGCCCAGGACCAGCATGAAGCCGTCGTGCATCGTGGCCGTCACGACCATGCCCAGCACGTAGAGGGCGCCGCCGCCGGCGATGGTCGGCGCCGAGCCGAATCGGTCGCAGAGCCGGCCGGCGAAGGGTGCGACGGCGCCCATCAGCAGCATGGACAACGCCGTGCCGAAGGAGAACAGCTCGCGGCCGACGTTCAGCTCCGCCGAGACCGGCTTCAGGAAGATGCCGAAGCTCTGGCGCACGCCGAGACCGATGGTGAGGACGAGGAAGCCGCACCAGACGGCGGTCCAGTAGGAACGGGAGGAGGTCATGGCCGGCAAAGTGAGGCGATGCACCGGCGGTGGCAAGCCGTTCGCTTTCATCGCTTCCATAGAATTACTTCATGCCGTCACAAGCTGCGATGTGGCACAACTTGTCCATGGCGCGAATGTGGTTCCTGGCCGTGGCAGCTTTCCTGCTCGTTTTGGCAGGAAGCGTTCAGGCTGCGCCGCGGCTTGAGAAGGAGCGTTGTGCCTATAAGCCGCCGCGCGGCGACCGGGTCGAGTGCTTCGTATTGGTGGTACCGGAGAACCGTGAGCAGCCGCAGGGCCGCGAGATCAAGCTCAAGGTCGCCATCCTCAAGGCCAAGCGCACGGCGGGCGTCGAGCCGCTGATCTACCTGTCGGGCGGACCTGGCGACTCGCCGCTGGTCGCCTCCAGCCCCGGTGCCGACGCCCTGTCGGAGGGTGACTGGTGGAACGAGACCGCCGCGATCCGCCGCCGCCGCGATGTCGTCATCCTGAGCCAGCGCGGCGCGGGCGGCTCCACTCCCAACCTCGACTGCTTCGACACGCGCACCAGCGAGCCCGCCAAGGCGCGGCGACGGGCGGTCACCGAGCAGCAGGAGCGGGACATCCTCACGCGCTGCCGCGCCAACCTAGAGCGGCGCAAGATCGACCTCGCCATGTACGCCACGCCGGCGCTCGCCGACGACGTTGCCGACCTCGCCACCGCGCTCGGCCAGGCTCGGATCAACATCTACGGCGTCTCCTACGGTACGCGCTGGGGACTTGAGGTGATGCGCCGCCACCCCGAGCTGGTGCGCGCCGCCGTGCTCGACGGTGTCTACCCGCCGCAGGTCAATGGCGAGCAGAACGAGCCCGAGATCATCCGTCGAGCCTTCGAGCAGCTCTACGCCGATTGCGCGGCCGATCTGGTCTGTCGCGAGCGCCAGCCCAGCCTGCGCGCCACGGTCGAGAGCCTGATCGAGGGTGCCGAGCGAGCGCCGATCGAGATGACGCTGATCCTGCCCGACGGGCCGCACACCGTGCGACTCGACGGCGCCAAGGTGCTGATGGTGCTGCTCAACATGATGCGGGAGGGCGAGGTCGCCTCGATCCCCGAGACCGCCGGCGCGGCGCGTCGCGGCGACCTGCGTCTGCTGAAGCTCTACGCCGAGGATCTCGAGACCAACGATGGCGGCCTGCTCGAGCAGAACGCCCAGCAGTTCGACGGGCTCTACAACAGTATCGAGTGCCGCGAAACCTGGCCGCTGGTCGATCGCGCGGCGCGCCGCAAGGCGATCGAGAGCAACGGCGTTTACGGCCTGAACGCCAAATCGAGCAAGTCACCGTCCTTCTGCCCGGTGTGGCGGGTCGCGTCGGCGCCCGCGTCCGAGCGTGAGCCCGTGAAGTCAGCCGTGCCGACGCTGCTGCTGAGCGGCGGTTACGACTGGCTGACCCCGCCCGCCTGGGCGCGCGAGGCCGCCAAGACGCTTGCCAGTTCGCGCAACGTTGTATTCCGCGCCCAGGGCCATGGCGTTGTCGTGCAGGATGCCTGCGCGGCTCGCTTGCGCGACGCCTTCGTCGAGGATCCCGCGCCCAAGCGCGCGCTGCCCTGCCGGCCCGACACATCGCCGAACTTCACGGCCGCCTGGGAGCGTGCCCGCAACATGCCTTGACCCGTAGGGGGACGCCCGCTGCCATCCTGTGCGCATCGAAGGATCAGGATGACACCGGTGTTGAGTTCGGCGCCCGGCGCTATTTCAGGAAGTCCGGCGAGATCAGGCTGGGCAGGAAGAGCGAGACCATGGGCCAGACGATCACCAGTGCCAGGACCATGAGCATGGGAATCAGCATGATCACTGTGTCCTTCAGCGCATCCCTGATGCGCATGCCGGCGATCGCGCAGGCGATCATCAGACAGAGCCCGTAGGGCGGCGTCACCAGACCGAAAGCGAGCGAGACGATGCCGACCATGGCGAAGTGCACAGGATCCATTTGGACCCCCTTGGCCAGCGGCTCGAGAATGGGCGCGCAGATGATGATGGCGGGGATGGCGTCGAGGAAGCAGCCCACCACCAGGAAGACGAAGGCGATGAAGAAACCGGTGGCATAGAAGCCCATGCCCCACGAGCTCACGTTGGACAGGATGGCCTGGGGGATCTGGTAGAAGGCGAGCAGCCAGCCGAAGCAGCTCGCCGTGCCGACGCAGAACAGGGCCACGCCGGCCAGCCGGCCGGTGTCGCTGAGCGCGCGGTAGAGCCCCTTCATGTCCATCTCGCGGTAAACCACGATCGACAGGAAGCCGGCGTAGAGCACCGCGATCGCCGCCGACTCCGTCGCCGTGAACCAGCCGAAGATCTTGCCGCCGATAATGATGCCGGGGGTGAGCAGCGCGAAGAAGGAGTGCGCGCAGGCGCAGAAGAACTGATGCAGCGTGGCGCGCGGGTAGGTGGGATAGCCACGCTTCACGGCATAGACGTGCACGGTCGCCATCTGCGCCACGCCGATCAGCAGGCCGGGCACGATGCCAGCCAAGAACAGGGCGCCGATCGAGGTGGTGAGGATGCCGCCCCACACGATCATCAGAATCGAGGGTGGGATGATGACGGCCATCACCGCCGACACCGCCGTGATCGCGACGGAGAAGCTGTCATCGTAGCCCTCCTTTCGCTGGGCCTCGATGAATATCTTGGACTGGCTCGCGGCATCGGCTGTCGAGGAGCCCGAGATGCCGGCGAAGAAGATCGACAGGACGATGTTGATCTGGGCGAGGCCACCCGGGAAATGGCCGACCATTGTGCGCGACAACGTCATCAGCCGATCGGTGATGCCGCCCACGTTCATCAGGTTGGCC
>CAYRBQ010000363.1:3603-4705 GCA_964422305.1 uncultured Reyranella sp.
AAGAAGGGCACCGCCAGCAGGATGAAGGAGTTGTAGGCGTTGAAGGTCTCCTGCATCAGCGTGCCGGTATCGAGGCGCGGCTCGATGATCAGGATCGGCAGGCAGGCGAGCCCGAGCGCGAACGCCACCGGGACGCGCATCGCCATCAGGAAAAAGAACAGGCCGAACAGGATGGTGGCGGCTTCGCCGGAAGACAGAACGTTTCCGGTCATGCGCGCGAGCCCAGGATGACGCGAAGATCGTCGACGAGCTGCTCACCCAGGAAGACGATCCAGGTGATGCCGGCGAACGGCCAGGCGATGTGGATCAGCCAGAGCGGCAGCTCGGCAAGCTCGGAGATGCGGTGCCAGGCGAACTCGGTGAACCTGATACCGGCCCAAACGAAGACTGACGCCGCAACCAGCACGCCTACCCGGCCGAGGAGGCGTCCCAACGCGTTGATGCGCGGGCTGGAGTGCGGCCAGACATCGACTTCGAAGTGCGTCGATTCACGTACGCCGACCATGGCGCCGATCATGATCGTCCACACGAACATGAATCGCGCCATCTCCTCGGTCCAGATGTAGGACGGAATGAGCTCGGTGTAGCGCGAGAAGATCTGCAGGCTGACGGGGACGATCAGAAGGCCGACGGCTATCGCCAAGAGGCCGGACAGGAAACGAGCGTAAGCGGCGGTGAAGCGGCGCCACAGAGTCGGCGGCGTGCCGGGCGGCGCATCGACGAAGAGGGACATAATCTACTCGCGGGAAAGCGGGGCGTGTACGCGCAACGACCCTCGGGGGCCGTTGCGCGTCACGTATCGATCAGGATGCCGGCAGGGCGACGATCTTGTTGTAGATCTCGGCCGCGTCGATCTCCTTGGCATAAGCTGCCATCACCGGATCGACCAGCTTCTGCATGGCGGCGCGATCCTTGAACGGAATGCGCTTCAGCTTGCCGGCCTTCTCCAGTGCGACGAGTTTCTGCTCGTCCTCCGAACTTTCGGCCTTGCGGCCAAAGGCGCCAGCTTCCTTGCCCGCCTTGACGATCGCGTCCTGGAGGTCCTTCGGCAGTCCCTTGAAGGTCTTGCCCGAGAAGCAGATCGGTCGGATCGTGATTGCGT
>CAYRBQ010000364.1:0-4688 GCA_964422305.1 uncultured Reyranella sp.
GGGCAGCGTCAACGGCTACCTCGCCAACGGCACGATCTCCAGGCGTCACGGCACAGGCAGCCCGGTGATCGTGCCCTACCAGACTTTCGACACCGCCGACCATCCGCTCTGCCTTGCACCGGGCAACGACCGGCTGTGGGCGCGCTGCGCCAAGGTGCTGGGCCGCGAGGAATGGGCGACCGACCCGAAGTTCGCCAAGAGTGCGCAGCGGGTCGCCCACAAGGACGAGCTCCTGCCGCAGATCGCCGCCGTGCTGAAGACCAGGCCGCGCGCCCGCTGGATCGAGGCGATGGACAAGGCGGGAGTGCCTTGCGCGCCCGTGAACGACATCGGCGAGGTCGCGACCAGCGAGCAGATGGCCGCGTCCAAGCTGGTGCAGCAGCTCCCCAACGGCGACCCCAAGGTGGTCGGCCTGCCGATCGCCTTCGACCGCGTCCGGCCGGTGTCGCTGCGCTCCTCGCCCAAGCTCGGCGAGCACACCGAGGAAGTGCTGGGCGAGATCCAGAAGAGCTAGATGATCTTGCGGGCGCGCAGGTCGGCGAGCTCGGCCGCGCTGTAGCCCAGCCCGGTCAGCACGGCGTCGTTGTGCTCGCCGAGCTCCGGCGCGATGCCGGGCTTCGCAGGCGTCTCGGAGAACTGCCAGGGCGAGCCGTGAACCTTGAGCTTGCCGTGCTTGGGATGGTCGACGTACGTCACGTAGCCGTTGGCGATCACGTCGGGATCGTTCGACGCTTCCAGCAAGGTGTTGATCGGCGCGGAGACGATGTCGGCGCCGCGCAGCTTCGCCACCCAGTCGGCGCGCGTGCCGGTGGCGAACAGCGTGTCCAGCAACGCCAGCAGCTCGATGCGCTTGGCGTCGTCGTCGATGATGACACCGAGGTCCTCGAAGCCTGCCGCTGCCAGCCGCTCGTGAAAGCCCAAGGCCGTCATGGCGTCCTTCCAGTTGTCCGGCCCGGTGAGCTGGAAGACCAGCGGCTTGCCGTCACGGTCGTCGAACGAGGCGCTGATGCCCGGCCGCTCGCGCGTGCCGGTCACGCGTGCCTGACCCGTCACCGGGTTCTGGTCGCGCCACATGGTCGTGGTGAAGGTCCAGCCCATGAGCCGCACCAGCGAGCCCAATAGCGAGAGGTCGATCTTCTGGCCGACGCCGCTCGCGCGCGCGTGGGTGAGCGCCGCCAGTGCGCCGCCGAAGGCCAGCATCGCGGTCGACTCGTCGGCCACCGAGGCGATGCCGGTCTTCATGCGCTCGCCCGGCGTCGAGTAGGCCTCGGCGATGCCGCCCAGCGCCTGCGCCATCGAGTCGGTGCCCGGCAGGTGCGCGTGCGGCCCCCTGGTGCCGTAGCCCGAGATCGAGACATAGACGAGCTTGGGGTTGATCTTGCGCAGCTCCTCCCAGCCGAAGCCGTTCTTTTCGGCGGCGCCGGGGCGGAAGTTCTGGCCGAAGATGTCGGCCTTCGCGACGAGCTTGTGCAGGATCGCGCGGCCCTCGGGTGTCTTGAGATTGAGCGTGACGCTCTTCACGCCGCGATTGTTGGTCTCGAAGAAGGTGCTGCCCTTGCCCGGCAGCACGGTCATGCGCCGCGAGGGATCGCCGCCGTCGGGCGTCTCGATCTTGATCACGTCGGCGCCGAGATCGGCCATCAGCATCCACGGCACGGTGCCGGCCTGCGCCGTCGAGCACGAGACGACCTTGACGCCCTGCAGAGGACCGAACGGACTGGACATGAAACCCTGTGCTCCCCGGAGTCGACAAACGCCGGGGAGCATAGAGCTTCAGACCGATGTTGCCAGCTAGTCGCCAGCGGCGATGTTCCGCTCCCGGGCGATGCCCGCGAACGTGTCGACGGTCTGGTCGAACAGCTTCGCGAACGCCGCGCCATCGAGGCCTGCGGGATCGAAACCCAGTTGCGACAAGCGGTCGACCACCGCCTGCTCCTTCAGCACAGCCACCAGCGCTTCGTGGAAGCGCACCCGCACATCGGCCGACGTGGCCTTGGGCGCCAGGAAGCCCTGCCATGTGGTCTGCACGAAGCCCGGCACGATCGTCTCCGACGCCGTCGGCACGTCGCGATAGGCCGCCGACCGCTTGTCGGATGTCACCGCCAGCGCCACGAGTTGGCCGCCCTTCGCCTGCGGCGCGCCGGCCGCGAAGGTGACGACACCGGCATCGATGTTGCCCGCGATGAGGTCCAGCAGCAGCGGCCCGCCGCCCCGGTAGGGAACGTGCGTGACGCTGAGGTCGCCCGCGGCACGCAGCAGCAGCTCGCTGGTGAGGTGCTGGCTGCTGCCGAGCCCCGGCACACCGACATTCAGCTTTCCGGGATTGGCCTTGGCCGCCGCGACGAAGTCCTTCGCCGAGGCGAGGCCCGAGCGCGGATGCGTGAACAGGCCCTGCGGACCGGAGATCGCGAAGGTCACCGGCGCGAGCGCCGGCAGGAGCGGCACGGCACCGGGGATTGGCAGCGCCTCGGTGGCGGCGAACGTGTCGTTAACCAGCACGAAGTTGTAGCCGTCGGCCGGAGCGCGCGCCGCCGTCTGCGTGCCGACGCGGCCGGCGCCGCCGCCGATATTCTCGATCACCACGGCCTGGCCGAGCCTGGCCGAAAGCGGCGCCTGGATGACGCGCGCGAAGGCGTCGACGCCGCCGCCCGGCGGCCACGGCACGACGATCTTCACGGTCCGTGCGGGCCAGGCGTGCTGGGCATGGCTGCCGGTCGAGGCGAGGATGGTGGCGCTGGCGAGACCGGCGACGAGGCTGCGTCGCTTGAGCATGACTTCTCCTTTCGCCACCGCGGTCGCGGGGCGTTGGGCTATCGATTGAATGGGAGTTTCAGGGCGTGTCGCGCGTCAGCGTCGACACGAACGGCGGTCGAAGAGTCGAATCGTCATGCCGTTAATCTGGCCGCGACGATGTAACGGATCAACGAAACGGGTTCGTCGATCTTCAGCGCGGAAACAGCGGAAAATTCCACGAAAGTCGGGTGGTCCTTGGCATGTTTCCTGCTGCCCCGGCGGGACACAGTTACGGAGCTTTCCATGTCGACTCTCAGCAAGCTTCTCCTCGCGGGCGCCGTGCTCGCCGGCGGCATCTCGGTCGCTGCGGCCCAGGACACCAAGGTGGCCATCGGCATTTCTGGCTGGACCGGCTTTGCGCCGCTGACGCTCGCCAAGGAGGCCGGCATCTACAAGGCCAACGGCCTCGACGTCACGATCAAGAAGATCCCGCAGAAGGACCGCCACCTCGCCATCGCCTCGGGCGACATCCAGTGTGCGGCAACCACGGTCGAGACCTGGATCGTCTGGAACACCAACGGCATCGCCACGACCCAGCTCTTCAAGATGGACCAGGGCATGGGCTCCGACGGCATCGTGGCCCGCAACACCATCTCCAAGGTCGCCGACCTCAAGGGCAAGACCGTTGCGGCCTCGGCGCCCGGCACCAACCCGCACTTCACTCTCGCCTGGATCCTGAAGAAGAACGGGCTGACCCTGAAGGACGTGAACCTCGTGACGCTCGAGCCGGCGCCCGCCGCCAACGCCTTCGTCGCCGGCACCGGCAGCCTCGACGCCGCCGTGACCTACGAACCCTATCTCAGCTTGGTCCGCGACAAGCCGGAATCGGGCAAGCTGATCGCCGACTCGCTGGAATATCCGATGGTGTTCGACACGTTCGGCTGCACGCCGAAGTTCATCAAGGAGAACCCCAAGGCTGTGAAGGCGCTGGTCGAGAGCTACTTCCAGGCGCTCGATATGATCGCCAAGGACAAGCAGAAGGCCTTCACGATCATGGGCGCCGATGTGAAGCAGACGGCCGAGCAGTTCGAGAAGTCGCAGTCCAAGATCAAGTGGGCCGACCGCGAGGCGAACAAGAAGTTCTTCACCGGCGAGATCCAGGCTTTCAACAAGGAGGCGGCCGAGCTCCTGCTGGAGATCGGCGTCATCAAGACCAGGCCTGGCGACATGGACACGCTGTTCGACACGACGTTCCTCAACTAAGGCCTCACGAAACGCCGCACCGAGAGATTTCTGGCATGAAGCTGCTCGTTCCCGTTTCGCGGGAAAGCCGGATCCTGCTCGGTGTGGCGTTTTTCGTGGCTTTCGTCGGCTTCTGGTGGCTGCTGACCTGGAGCGGCACGGTCCCCAGGCACTTCCTCGCCTCACCGCAGCAGACATTGCTGTCGGGCTGGGATCTCTTCACCAAGCAGAAGTTCGGTCTCGACGTCGGCATGACGGTGTGGCGTGTCGTCGGCGGCTTCGTGCTGGCGGCGGTCATCGCGGTACCGCTCGGCATCGCTATGGGCACCTACAAGCCGATCGAGGCGTTCTTCGAGCCGTTCGTCTCCTTCGCACGCTACCTGCCCGCCTCGGCCTTCATCCCGCTGCTGATCCTGTGGGTCGGCATCGGCGAGGCACAGAAGCTCACCGTCATCTTCATCGGCTGCTTCTTCCAGCTCACCCTCATGATCACCATGATCGTGAGCGCCACGCGCCGCGACCTCGTCGAGGCGGCCTTCACGCTGGGCTGCAAGGACGGCGGCGCCATCCGCCGCGTCGTGCTGCCGGGCGCCGCGCCCGAGATCGCCGAGGCGCTGCGCCAGGTGCTGGGGCTGGGCTGGACCTATATCATCGTCGCCGAGCTGATCGGCGCCTCGTCGGGCATCGGCCACATGATCACCGACAGCCAGGCG
>CAYRBQ010000365.1:0-4685 GCA_964422305.1 uncultured Reyranella sp.
CCCCTCCCGGCCTCCCCCGGATGACGGGGGAGGAGAAAGACTCTTTACCTCCCCGTAATACGGGGGCGGAGAACGACTCTTTAACCTCCCCCATCATATGGGGGAGGTGCCCCGTCATACGGGGCGGAGGGGGGCGTCAGCGCGCGATGAACCGCACGATGCCGTCGACCACCTCGGCGTCGGCGCCCATGAAGCCGTGCGCCGAGTTCGGCCCGCAGGGATCGCGCTCGCTGCCGCGACCGCCGATCCACTGCACCGTGGCGCGGCCCTGCGACCAGGCGACGAACGGCTCGACCCCCGCGACCGGCGTTACGTCGCAGGCGTCCCTGCGGTTGGCCATCACCAGCGTCGGCGGAAGCACGGTCGGCGTCTTCAGCAACTCCTGCGCCGGCACCGGCCGCGTGCCGGGCGACATCAGCGCGCCCGAGATCAGCACCAGCGTGTCGGGCTTGGCGCCGTTGCCGATGCCGCGGGCGGCGAAGCTGACCCCCGCGCTCACGCCGATCAGCGCCACCGGTGCCTTGATCGCGCGCATGTAGTCGATCGCCTGGCCGAGCCGCGTGCCGTGCGGCACGGTGAGCGTGGCGATTCCCTTGGCGTTCAGCGCCGCCTGGTTGCGCAGCAGCGGATCGCTGGGGTCGATGTTGCCCTTGCCCGGCACCAGCACCGCGCTGGCCCGCGGGTTGGGCGGCACATGCAGGATCGCCTCCTTGTCGCCGATCTGGACCTTCTGCTGGGCGTGCGCCGGCACGGCCAGCGCCGCCAGTACAATGACGAGAGCGATCACGCGCATGCTTGTCCCCCCAAGCGTCTTCCCGCCGCCACCCTGCCATGCGCGCAACGCGAAGGGTACCGCCCGCGTTGTCGTCCCCATGCGGGGTACCTCCCTCGACTTCCTGCGCGGCTGGTCGCGCGATCCCGTGGCCGTCGGCCTGCCGTTCACCAGCAGCCCCTGGACCGCCCGGCGGCTGGCGCAGGAGACGCTGGCGGCGGCGATCCCGGGCGACGGCCTGCCGGCCGAACGTCCCATCGTCGAGCTGGGGGCGGGGACGGGGGCCATCACCGCGGCCCTGCTCGAGGCCGGCTGCCCGCCGGGCGGCCTCGTCGTCGTCGAGCGCGATGCCGACCTCTGCGCCACCCTGCGCCAGCGCTTCCCCGGCCTCCGCGTCCTGCACGGCGACGCGCTCGAACTGCGCCGGGTCCTGGGTTCGGCGGGCATTTCGTCGGTGAGCGCCGTGCTGAGCGGCCTGCCGATGCGCGCCATTCCCGACGAGGCGGCGACGCGCTGCTACGCCCAAGCCTTCGCGCTGATGCCGCCGGGCGGCGCGATCGTCCAATACACCTATGGCCTCAGGCCGCCGGTCGATCCCGACGAGGCCGGCCTGCCGCTCGACGCCACCTTTCTCGGCCGCGAATGGCGCAACGTGCTGCCCATGGGAATCTGGCGCTACCGGCTCGCGGACGACGCTCAGCGCGTCGAGAGCTTGAACGGTCCGATCGCCGCGAGGCCGCAATCCAGCCCGCCCGCGTCCTGGCAACTGCGCAAGGCCTGATCGATCGCCTGCTGCTCCGACGCCGCTCGCACGGAGAGGCCGATGCGGCCGTTGCGCGCGATGGCGAGCGCGCGCCAGTCGAGCGCGGTCATATAGGCGGTTTCGATACGCTGGCGGTCGGCGTCGGAGACGCCCGACAGGTCGTCCTGCGCCAGCACGTCGACGATTTTCACGGTCTCGGGCACGCGGACGACGACCTCGTCGTTCAGCGCATAGACGAAGCACGGGCGCTGGGAGAGGAAGCCGCAGGCCTGCAGCGCAGCGCGCATCGCGGCGCCGTCGGTCGCGCGGTTCCAGACGTGCTGATGGTTGCCGCCGCGGCCGATCGCCAGCGCCTTGGAAGCCGGCGCCGGCAGGTAACCCGATGCGGTGGTGCGGCGCGCGCCGTCGGAGATCAGCGGCGTCTTCGCCGGATCGAGCGGCGTCGGGGTTGCGTTCGCCGGCCGGCCGGGCGCGACCCACGGCTGCGGCGGCATCGGCGGCGGCCTGAACGTCCACACCACCTCGTTGCCGATCGCGTAGAGGGCGCAGGCGTATTGCGGCTGATGGTTGGGCAGCGCGCGCTTGAGCGTGGCGGTGCAGGTGTCGAGCGCTTCCTTGCGCGCCGTTGCCTCGTCGACCCGCTGCGTCGCCCAGCCGTAGATGCCGACCGGCGAGATCGCCAGCGCCTTGCTGTCGAGTGCGCGCAGATAGGCGGTCCTGACCCTCTCCTGGGCACGGTCGTCGAGGAAGGGGATGTCCTCGGGCACCAGCGCCTGTCGGGCCGGCGGCTGTTGCGCCGGCGCCGGCGGAGGTGCCGCCGCGACGGGAGGAGAGGCGGGCGCAGGGGCGGGCGCGAACAGCGACGGCAGGGTCAGCGCGGCGGCGCCGGCCGCGACGAGGATCGCGGCGATCGAGGCGACGAGGGCGAACCGCACCTTGCGCGCGGGCCTGGACGGCGGCCCGGGCTCGGGCGGCGCCGGCGGGCGGCCCTCCGCCGTCAGCCGATAGGCGCGGATGGGTCGCGGGATGTTCTTCACGTGCTGCTCGCCGAGATCCTCGGCACCCAGAGTCAGCTTGCCGACGAGCTGGTCGTAGACGCTGGCGGAGACGCAGACCCCGCCGACCGGGGCGATGCTCTCCAGCCGCGAGGCGATGTTCACGCCGTCGCCCAGCAGGTCGTTGCCGTTCACGATCACGTCGCCGAGGTTGACGCCGATCCGGAGCTGAAGGCGGTCGGCCTCGTCGGCGAGCTGGTTCGCGGTGCGCATCGCTTCCTGGACCTCGAGCGCGCAGCGCACCGCCTCGACCGGGCTCGCGAACTCGGCGAGCAGGGCGTCGCCGGCAGTGTTGAAGACGCGGCCTTCGTGGCGCTCGACGAAGTTGGCGACCGTGGCGAAGCGCTGCCGGACCAGCCGCACGGCATGGTCCTCGTCGCGCGCGGTCATGGCGCTGTAGCCCACCACATCGGTCGCCAGGACGGTGGTCAGCCGCCGGGTCTTGCCGCCAGTTTCCACGGTGCAGCCCTCTCCCCGGTGCCCACGGTGAGCCAATCCGCCCCCGCCGACAACCGGAGTTGCAGGTTCAGCAGGACTGAGATTGGAGATCGACCTTCATGGGCCCGGCCCGAGCTTCGCTCGGTCGATGTCACCTGACCGGAAGATTCTCGAACACCTGCCCTTCCAAGACATACAGAACTGCACCAGTAGCTACCTTGCAGCCACTGGGCCACACCGCTAGCTTCGCAAGCGTCTTGAGGAGGACCAAAATGAGTTGGTGGTCGTCTGAAGGCGAGCGAAAGAACGAGAAAGACAACGCGGACTACAAGCGCGAATACGACGAAGCTCGCGAAGGTGGTGTCCGCGCACCTCAAGACTATATTGTCGACTGGATCGCACCGCCCACTAGTTCAGAACGAGCAGGCAGGGAAGCGGGTGCACAGGATCGCGAACGGTATGGCGCGGTTCCTCGGCCATCTATCTTTGATGATATCGGCAGCTCTCGCTCGGAGGCTGGCAGTGGGAAGAGTACGAGGCAGGAGGACGTCCTTTCCTCTAATGAAGCGCCCGAAACCAGCAGCACCTTCTCAGTCGGAGACTCTGGACCGCTATCACCGTGGCCGTGGATTGTGATGGGGGGAGTCGCCCTGCTAATCGTGCTTGGCGTCGTGAAATGCGTGGAGAGCGAGAGAGCTGCCCAGGTCGCCTTGCAGCAACGACAAGAGGCGGAGAGGCAGCAAGCCTCGAGAGAGCAGATTGCCCGAAACGCTCTCATCAACGCCCTCATCCCGACATTCGACGTCTACGAAACAGAATTCGAATCGAAAAACCGCTCAGTTACCGTCACCAAGCGGCGCGCGTGCCTCGCGGACAACGTAAAGCCCGTTACCATTAATCCCAACGGAGAATTATACAGCTTCCTTATCAGACGCCGGAATGCAGACGGATTTGTCTACTTTCCTCACAGGGACGGACTACTGACGTCCCGGCTGAACGGGCATCTCAAGGCCGTGTTCTTCGATGCAGCTGGCGGCGATTGTTCGGCGGCGTTCGCGAGAATAGTAAATGCCCACGTACTGCCCTCTATCTGGTTCACCCAAGACTTTGGCCCACCAATGCGATGGGACAGCGCTCCACAGTCTTCCGCGAAATAGAGATAGTGGATAACGCCTCGCGGGCTCTCGGTCATTGCTCCGCAAGGCGGCTTGTAGCCAAGCCGCGGCCTCTCGCTATACCACCGAGCGAAGCTCGGCCGCCTCACGCCGATGTGTACCGCGTCGTTTCTAAGACGCGGCATGATGCGGCGACGACGGAACGAGGGAGCCTCTTCATGGACGGCGGCATCACCCAGGTCGAGATCGACCAGCGCATCTACGATCTCTACGACGAGTACTGCCACGGCCGGATCGACCGGCGCTCCTTCCTGGCGCAGGCCTCCGTCGTGACGGTGGGCGGGCTCGCCATGGCGCAGGCGCTGATGCCGCACTACGCCCGGGCCCAGACGATCTCCTTCACCGACGAGCGCATCAAGGCGACCTACGTCACCTATCCGTCGCCCGGCGGCTCGTCGGGCCAGATGCGCGGCTATCTCGTGCAGCCGAAAGGCAACGGGCCGTTCCCCGTGGTCCTGGTGATCCACGAGAATCGCGGGCTC
>CAYRBQ010000366.1:0-4680 GCA_964422305.1 uncultured Reyranella sp.
ATGCGCCGCGCACCGGCTCGACCGCCGAGCAGTCGCTGGTTGCCCGCGCCGGCCAGGGCGGCATCGACCCGAACATCCGCGGCCAGGTGAACAGGGACACCAAGACGCTTGCCGAGAGCGACAAGTCGTTCATCGACAGCCTGATCTTCTGGCAGGATTCGCCGCCACCCGGCGTCGTGCTCGATCCGACCAAGGAGCAGCAGCGCATCCGCGACGCCCAGGCCGCCGGCCAGCCTGCCTCCGGCCCGACGCCGACCATCACGCGTCGCAAGCGCGGCTGGCTCGAAGGCATCTTCTGATCTCCCTGCCGCATCCCGGCCGCCGCGCCCTGCTCGGCGGCCTTCTCGCGGGTGCGGCCTTCTCGGGCCCGGCCCCGGCGCTCGCCAGGCTGTTCGCCGTCGAGCGGCGCAACGCCGAGACCTTCACCCTGCCCAACGGCCTGCAGGCGGTCGTGCTGCCGTCGAAGCGCGCGCCGATCGTCACGCAGATGCTGGTCTACAAGGTCGGCAGCGCCGACGAGACCTTCGGCCATACCGGCGTCGCGCACTTCCTCGAGCACATGATGTTCAAGGGCACCGAGCGGGTGCCGTCGGGCGAGTTCTCGCGCATCGTCTCGCGCCACGGCGGCCGCGACAACGCCTACACGACGTTCGACTCGACCGGCTACCACCAGACCGTCGCGGCCGAGCGGCTCGAGCTGGTGATGCGCATGGAGGCCGAGCGCATGACCGGCCTGCGCTTCACCGAGCGCGAGGTCGTGACCGAGCGCCAGGTCGTGCTCGAGGAGCGCCGCACGCGCATCGAGAACGTGCCGTCGGCCCTGCTCGACGAGGCCGTCCGCGAGCAGCTCTACGGCCGGCACAAGTCCTACGGCATGCCGGTCATCGGCTATCCCGACGACATCAAGCGGCTCGGCTACAACGACCTGATGGGCTTCTATCGCCGCCACTACGCGCCGAACAACGCCGTCCTGATCGTGGCCGGCGACACGACGCCGGAGGCGGTGCGCAAGCTCGCGGAGAGATACTACGGCCCGGTCGCCAACCGTCGTGTCGAGCCGCGCCGGCGGCCCACGCACGGCGCGACCGACCTGCCGCAGAAGACCACGCGCGCCGACCCCAGGGTCGTCGAGCCGCGCTGGTCGAAGCTGTGGCTCGCGCCGTCCTACCGGGTGGGCGAGACCAGGCACGCCTATGCCCTGCAGGTCCTGTCCCGCCTGTTCGGCGGCAGCGAGACCAGCCGCCTGTGGCGCGCGCTGGTCGACGACGGCAAGGTCGGCCTCTCGGCCTGGGCGTCCTACAGCCCGTCCAGCCTCGGCCTCACCTCGTTCGACATCGGTGTGCATCCCGCGCCGCAACGCACGATCGCCGAGATCGAGGGCGCGATCGGCGACCAGATGAAGCGCCTGCTCGACGGCGGCGTCACGGCCGAGGAGGTCGAGCGCGCGCAGAACCAGCTTCTCGCGGCGGCGATCTATTCCCAGGACTCGCTGGCCAGCGGCCCGCGCATCTACGGCACCGCGCTGTCGACCGGCAGCACGGTCGCCGATGTCGATGCCTGGCCGCAGCGCATCGCGGAGGTCACGCCGGCCCAGGTGCAGGCGGCCGCACAGCACGTCTGGCGCGACGACGGTGCGGTGACCGCGCTGCTGACTCCCGCCGAGGGTATGCGATGAGCGCCCTACGCCGCCTGGCGAGCGCGTTCGTCGCGGGCCTGCTCGTGCTGCTGCCCGGCATGGCGGGCGCCATCGAGATCCGGGAAGTCACCACGCCGCTCGGCCTCAAGGCCTGGCTGGTCGAGGACAAGAGCACGCCGGTGGTGGCGCTCTCCTTCTCCTTCGCCGGCGGCACCGCCTCAGATCCGGCGGGCCAGGCCGGCATCACCGACCTGATGGCCGAGCTGCTGACGGACGGCGCCGGCCCGTTCGCTGCGCAGGCCTTCCGCCAGCGCCAGCAGGATGCCGGCGCCTCGCTGGGATTCAGCGCCTCGCTCGATCGCCTCGGCGGCTCGCTGCGCGTGCTCTCGGCCAACCGCGAGGAAGGCTTCGAGCTCTTGCGGCTGGCGCTCACCCAGCCGCGCTTCGATACCGGCATGCTGGAGCAGCGCCGCGCCCAGACCATCGCCTCGCTCAACCAGTCGAACCAGCGGCCGGGCACCGTGGCCAGCCGCACCCTGATGGCGACCCTGTTCGCGGGCCACCCCTATGCCGCCGATCCGCAGGGGACGCGCGAAGGCCTCGCCGCGGTGACACCCGATCTCCTGAGAAAGCGGGCCGCGGCCCTGCTGATGCGCGGCGGCCTCACCATCGCGGCGGTCGGCGACATCTCCGAGGCCGAGCTCGCGCGCCAGATCGACCACGCCTTCGGCGGCCTGCCGATGGGCGTGCCGCTGCCGTTGCCGTCGCAATGGACGCCGCCGACCAAGCCGCGCACCGTCGTCGTCGAGCGGCCGGTGCCGCAGAGCACGGTGCTGATGGCGGTGCCCGGCATCGCCCGCGACGACCCCGAATGGTACGCCGCCCTGGTCATGAACCATGTGCTGGGCGGCGGCGGCCAGCAGTCGCGGCTGTTCAACGAGGTCCGCGAGAAGCGCGGGCTCGCCTACGGCGCCTCGAGCTCGCTACGCACCTACAAGCGCGCCGCGCTGCTTGTGATGTCGACCGCCAGCGCCAACGAGAAGGTCGCCGAGGCGATCCGCGTGATCCGCACCGAGATGGCGCGGCTGCGCAACGAGGGCGTCACCGAGGCCGAGCTCACCGACGCCAAGACCTACCTGACCGGTGCGCTGGCGCTGTCGCTGGACTCGTCGGGCTCGATCGCCAGCCTGCTGCACGGCCTGCAGATCGACGGCCTGTCGCCCGACCACCTGACCAGGCGCGGCCAGCTCATCGCGGCGGTGAAACTCGAGGACGTCCGGCGCGTTGCCCGTCGCCTGCTGCGCGACGAGAGCCTGACCACCGTGGTGGTCGGCAAGCCGGTCGGCGTCGTATCGGAGCCCAAGGAATAAGCAGGCAATGACCAGCTACTACCGCCAATCGATCGACGATGCCCTCGAAGGCTCCGTCGGCGCCAAGGGGCTGTCGCAGGGGAGCCTCGATGCGGCGATGGCCGAGCTGCGGCCGGCGCTCGACAGGATCCGCCATTGGCACGACAGCAACGAGTTGCCGCTGTTGCGGCTGCCGAAGCGCCGCGACGATCTCGTCGCGCTCGAGGCGCACGCCGCGCGCTTCGCCAGGTTCGAGCATGTCGTGGTCATGGGCATGGGAGGGTCGAGCCTCAGCGGCAAGACGCTGGTGGCGTTGAAGGACCAGGGGTTCGGCCCGCAGCCCGGACGACCCAAGCTGTGGTTCATGGACAATGTCGACCCCGCGACCTACGCGGAACTGCTGTCGCGCCTGCCGCTGGATCGCACCGGGTTCATCCCGATCTCCAAGTCGGGCGGCACGCCCGAGACGATGGCGCAGCTCCTGGCGATCCTCGATGCCCTCGGCGCCAAGGTCGGCCGGGCGGCCGTCGGACGGCATGTCATCGCCATCACGGAGGCGACCGACAATCCCCTGAGCCGCGCCGCCAAGCGCATCGGCGCCACCATCCTGGAGCACGACCCCAAGGTCGGCGGCCGCTACTCGGCGTTGTCGCTGGTCGGCATGCTGCCGGCGATGATCGCCGGCCTCGATTGCGCGGCCGTGCGTGAGGGCGCGGCGAGCGTGCTCGATCCGGTGCTGGCGGCCAACGACGTCGCGGGCATCGCGCCGGCACTCGGCGCGGCGCTGTCGGTCGGGCTGGCGCGCGAGAAGGGCATCAACATCACGGTGCTGATGCCCTATGTCGACCGGCTCAACACCTTCGGCTCCTGGTATCGCCAGATCTGGGCGGAGAGCATCGGCAAGCAGGGCGTGGGCACGACGCCCGCCATCGCGCTCGGCACCGTCGACCAGCACAGCCAGGTCCAGCTCTACCTCGACGGTCCGGCCGACAAGCTCTTCACCTTCCTGATCCAGGACACGGCGGGGCAGGGCGCGACGCTCCAGCCGGGCGGCGACAAGGCGCTCGACTACCTCGCCGGCCACACGATGGGCGATCTGCTGCAGGCCGAGGCCGATGCGACGGCCGCGACCACCGTCCAGGCCGGGCGCCCGACGCGCGTGATCCGCGTCGCCGAGGTCGACGAGCGGACGATCGGCGCACTGATGATGCACTTCATCCTGGAGACGATCTTCGCCGCCCATCTCTGGAAGATCGACGCCTTCGACCAGCCCGCGGTGGAGCAGGGCAAGGTCCTGGCCCGCCAGTATCTTTCCCAGAGGCGGAAGTCGTAAACTCCGGCGCGATGCTGCGCCGCCTCCCCTCCAATCTCGTGAACCAGATCGCCGCCGGCGAGGTCGTCGAGCGGCCGGCCAGCGCCGTGAAGGAGCTGGTCGAGAACGCGATCGACGCCCGCGCCCGGCGTATCGCCGTGACCCTCAAGGAAGGTGGAAGGACCTTCCTCTCGGTAGTCGATGACGGCAACGGCATGGACCGACAGGAACTCGCCCTTGCCGTCGAGCGGCACTGCACCTCCAAGCTGCCGGCGGATGATCTCACCGATATCCGCACGCTTGGCTTTCGTGGCGAGGCCTTGCCCTCGATCGCCTCGGTCAGCCGCTTCACCATCACCTCGCGGCCCGCCGGGGCCGATACC
>CAYRBQ010000367.1:0-4650 GCA_964422305.1 uncultured Reyranella sp.
CGGCCGCGATCGCGGGACCAGAGGGCAGGCCGCCGCGCAGGCGGGCCCGGATCGTCGCTCCACCGGGCGCGGACGCGGATCCGATCGGCGCTCCGGCCAGCACGGCAAAGCCCAGCGCTCCGCCCACGAGCGCCATGACAGTCAGGAAATCGGCGAGCAGCGCCGGCCCGGCGAAGAGACCGACAGCAGCCATCAGCTTCACGTCGCCGCCGCCGATCATGCCGGCGGCGAAGGCGGCGGCTCCCAATCCGAACAGACCGAGGCCGCACGTCACGGCCCAGCCCAGCGTCGGCAAGGAGAAGGCGCCACTCAGCCAGCCGGCGAGGGCCCAAAGGCCGAACAAGGCGACGATGGCCAGCGACAGGCCGTTGGCGATGCGCATGGTGCGCAGATCCTGCCAAGCCGCCACGAGCAGCAATCCCGCGAAGGCGATCAGGCAGCCGGTCTGGAGAGGTGCGAGCAGCGACATCCGACACCCTTTTTCACCCGCGACGCCTGGCGGTGCCGCAAAGGGGTTGTCGTCTGAGAATTCGCCTGCAAGCCGCTGCCTATGCAGCGAAAAATGACTTGAGCGGAAAAACTTCCAAACGAATACACAAACGACGAAATGAACAAAGAAAAGCCAACGAGAACGTTACAGAGGATATTTTCAGCATGACATCAAGTCAAGCCTGTAAAGCATTCTTTATAAAGGGAAATTTCCACTTTAAATGCGATCAATCACATCAACTAATAGGGCCAAATCATGGCCGGAGGGCTGCCGAACGCCTGCCCCTTGTGCCCCGACCGTCTTGACGAAGAGTCAGTTGAGGGCAGTCGCGGTGGCGCCAAGGACGTTGTTCACCTTCCCGCTGACCGACCGCATGGACGCGATCGCCGCGACGGCGATGAGCGAAGTGATCAGGGTGTATTCGACCGCGGTGGCACCCTGGGTGTGCTTCATCAGGCGGCGAAACAACGACAGCATCCCACGTCTCCAACTCATCACCCACGTCCGAAATACCGCCGAGCCGAGATTCGCCCCAAGCGATCCGGCCCCCGGACATGACTCACTTAGAGAGCGTACTTAAAGCAAATTGTCAGGTCAAATGAAATAAGACCGCAATGTGACTTTCTATTCTATATTTATGATTCAGAAAGATGAATCAGATCCTCTCTCGGAAGATCAGTTGTTGTCGCCTACCTCCAGCCAACCGACTCAAGATCGAGAATCTGACTCTTCAGACCATGCCTCGGTGAGGCGTGCGACGGCCGTCCACAGGCACAGTACGGCGAATGTCGCGGCAAGCCATGGGAACAGCGCCGGCAGCAGGCAGAACAGACCGAAGGCCAGGATCGTTTCGGTACCCTCCATCAGCCCGGCGGCATGGAAGAACGATTTGCGGCCGCGCGTCCCCTCGTCCGACTCCCCGAGCTGCGCCGCCAGCACCGCCCGCCCCAGGAAGGAGGCACAGGTGCAGACGAAGGAGGCAAGCAGCAGGGTGGCCCAGACGGCATTGTCCGGCCGGGCCAGGGCGAAGCCAACCGGAACGGCGGCGTAGAAGACCATGTCGCAGAAGATGTCGAGATACCCTCCGAAGGCGGTCGGCCGTGTCCGGCGGGCGACCGCCCCGTCGAGGCCGTCGAACAGCCGATTGAGCAGGATCGCAGCGAGCGCTGCCTTGTAGTGACCGCCGGCCAGCAACGGTACCGCTGCCAGGCCGACCGCCAGCCCGGCCAGCGTGAGGCCGTTCGCCGATACGCCGCGCGCACCGAGCCAGGCGCCGGCGCGGTCGAGCGGCGGGTCGATCCAGCGACGCAGGAGCGGATCCAGCATCGACGAGACGGCTCAGTCGCGCTTGGGCGGCCCCGAATCGACGGCACGAAGCGGCACCACGCCGGCCGTCTCGGCAGCCTGCCGATCCTGTGTGGCCTGCCGGCGATACGCGTTCCAGCTGAACGGGATCAGGCAGACATAGCCGAGCCCCACCAGCGATAGCCCGATCCATGGCGAGCTCGCGATGACGGTCATCACCAGCGCGGCCCCGAGCAGCGCCGGCAGCGCGAGATGGCGTGGCACCCTTCCCTTCTTGAACGAGAAGGTCGGCAGGCGGCTCACCATCAGGCCGCCGACGATCACGAGGACGACGCCGACGACCAGGGGGTGGCGTGGCCAAGCCGCCTCGATCTCGAAGCTCACCATCAGCGGCATTAGCGCCAGCAGCGCGCCGGCCGGCGCCGGCACGCCGGTGAAGAACGATCCGGTCCAGGCGGGCGGCGGCGTGTCCGACACCAGAGCGGTGTTGAACCGCGCCAGCCGGAGCGCCGAGCAGATCGGGAACATCAGCACGACCACCCAGCCCAGCGAGCCGGCGTCGCGCAGCGACGCGAGATAGAGTACCAGCGCCGGCGCCACACCGAAGCAGAAGAAGTCCGAAAGCGAGTCGAGCTCGGCGCCGAAGCGGCTGGTGACGCCCAATCGGCGCGCGACGCGGCCATCGAGGGCATCGAAGATCGCCGCGACGATGATCGCGATCACCGCGAGACGCATATCGCCCTGCAGCGCGAAGCGGACACCGGTGAGGCCCGAGCAGAGCGACGCGAGCGTCAGAACGTTCGGAATCAGCCGGTTGATGGAGAAGCCCCGCAATCGGCCGCGCTGCGGACGGAGGTCGCTGTCCATGTCGGACTCCCTAGAATTCGATGGCGGCGCGCGGTCCCTGTGCCACCGGATCGAGCTCGGCCATCACTGTCTCGCCGCCGATCATGCGCTGGCCCCTGGCGACCAGCAAACGCGCGCCCTCGGGAAGATAGAGGTCGGTCCTGCTTCCAAAGCGGATATGGCCGAAACGTTCCCCTGCAGCGACGGCCTGGCTCGGCTTGACGTAGCAGACGATGCGACGGGCCACCCAGCCGGCGATCTGCACGCAGCCTATGACACGGCCGTCGGCCCGGCGGATCGCCAGCGCCATCCGCTCGTTCTCGTCGCTCGCCTTGTCGGCGTTGGCGTTCAAGAACTTGCCCGGCCGGTAGGCCACGACATCGATCGTGCCGGCGCACGGCGTACGATTGATGTGGACGTCGAAGACGCTGAGGAAGATCGAGACGCGCGTCAGCGGCTTGTCGCCGAGGCCGAGTTCGGCCGGCGGCACTGCCTCGGTCACCATCTGCACCAGCCCGTCGGCCGGCGCGATCAGCAACCCGTCATCCTGCGGCACGCCGCGCGGCGGATCGCGGAAGAAGTAGATCGACCACAGGGTCAGCACGAACAGCGGCCAGAACAGCCACGCCGCACCAGTCAAGGCCGCAAGGAAGGTCACCCCGGCGAAGATCGCGATGAAGCGCCATCCGTCGTCGAGGATCGGCACGAGGAAATTGGCCAGCATGATTTCGCGTGCTCTCTGGGCCCGAGGGCCGTCAGTTGACCTTGTTGGGCAGGGTGAAGACCTGTCCCGGATATATCAGATGAGGGTCACGAATCTGGTCTTTGTTTGCACCGAAGATGACGGTGTAGTGGAAACCGGTGCCGTAGTGGGCGTGGGCGATGTTCCACAGGTTGTCGCCGCGCACGACATGGAGACGGCGGCCGTCGCTGCTCGAGGCCGGCGCCACGACCACCCGGTCGAACGGCAATTCGAGCCGCGCCACGGGTTTGCCGTCCTTGGCGATGCGGTCGAGCCGGAGCTTGTGCTTGCCGGGTTCGATCGGAACCGACGGCGTCAAGCGCCAGCGCCCGTCGGCCCCGGCGACGCCTTCGGCGACCATTTGGTCGTTGATGTAGGCCCTGACGACCGTGCCGGGCTCGGCCTGGCCGGTCACGGTGACGTGGCCGCGGTCGTCGTAGTCCAGCGTCGACAACGCGAGGTCGGCCGACTTCGGCACGCCGGCCGGCGACGGTGGCTGCACCAGGGTCGCGGCGCCGCCCGGAGGCGCGATGACGACGAGGGTTTCCTCGCGCGGCTTGGCCGGCGCGTTCTCGGCGGGGCGCTCGGGCACCAGGGCGACGACCGCCTGTTCGGATGTGACGGGCGCCTTGCCCGCGACGTGCTGCACGACACGCAACTCATGCTGGCCGACATTGAGCGGTGGATCCTGCACGATCACCACCCATTCGCCGCGCGAATCGGCCTCGCCCTTGGCGATCTCCCTGCCCCCATCCAGCAGCACGATCTTGGCGCCGGGCGTCGCGCGGCCGGCGATCACGGCGCGGCCGTCCGGGCCGATCCGGGCCACATCGAAGGTCGGTGCGGTGACGGGCGCCGGCATTGGAATTGAAGGCGCCTGGGCGGCCGCGGGCGGAGTGGAGGCGGTCGGTGCGGGCCGTTCAGGCGCCGAGGCGGCCGGCGCGCCCTGCCCCGGCCGGTCGATCGCCGCCTGTTCGGTCAACTTGCCGCGCCACGCCCAAGCGAGCGCGAGGGCGATCACCGCGGCGCCGATGGCGACCAGACCGAAAACAGTTCGTGACATCGACCTCCCAACGGTGCGACGACCTCCCCATTGGCGTCGCAGCCAGCCTTCCCCAAATGATACCATGTCATCCCGGCACCGGAAGGCGCCGGATCGTCCCAGAAAAGCAGCTTTCGTGCCCGAGTCCACCCCCTCATCCCTCTGCGTCTTCTGTGGCGCCCGCTTCGGCGCCGATCCCGCCGGCCGCGCAACCGCCGTCGCGCT
>CAYRBQ010000368.1:0-4649 GCA_964422305.1 uncultured Reyranella sp.
GTGCCACCACCATCCTCAAGGTGGCGCGCGAGATCGTTCGTCAGCAGGACGCGTTTTTCCGCCAGGGCGTGAGCGCGTTGCGTCCGCTGGTGCTGCGCGACATTGCGCTCGCCACCGAGCTGCACGAAAGCACGGTGAGCCGCGTCACTTCGAACAAGTACATCGCCACCCCGCGCGGCACCTTCGAGCTGAAGTACTTCTTCACCTCGGCGCTGCCGGCGCGCACGCCGGGTGTCGTTGTCTCCTCGGAGTCGGTGCGCTCGCGCATCCGTCACCTGGTCGGTGGAGAGAACGCCCACCAGCCGCTCAGCGACGACCGCATCGTCGACCTGCTGAAGGGTGAGGGCATCGAGATCGCCCGTCGCACCGTCGCCAAGTATCGCGAAGCCATGCGCATCCCCTCGTCGGCCGAGCGGCGCAGGCTCGGTCGCCTCGGCATGAGCCGGCCGATGCCGTCGGCGGTGCAGGGTGCCGTGATCGCCGCGCAGGCGCTCACCGGCCCGGCGGACTGAGGGAGGGGCGCTTGACCCGCCCGAGGGACGCGCTTATAGGGGCGCACCCCTCGCGGGGCAGGTTCAGGCCGTGCCCGCTAACCCATTGGTGACGTTGTGGAAATCGCCGATTTGCTGACGGGCCCGGATGCCGTCCTGGCGCATGCCAAGGCGACCGGGAAGAAGGCGCTGCTGGCGGAGCTGGCCGGAAAGGCAGCCGGTCTTTTCAAGGTCGACGAACGCAAGCTGTTCGACCGCCTGCTCGAGCGCGAGCGGCTGGGCTCGACCGGCATCGGCGGCGGCATTGCGATCCCGCACGGCCGGCTGACGACCGTCGCCAAGCCGGTCGGCCTGTTCGCGCGCCTCGCCCATCCCGTCGATTTCGATGCGATCGACGAGCGGCCGGTCGATATCGTGTTCCTGCTGGTGACGCCGGAAGGCGCCGGTGCCGATCATCTCAAGGCGCTGGCCCGCGTGTCGCGCCTGCTGCGCGACCGCAGCCTCGTCGAGAAGCTGCGCGCGACCGAAAAGGCCGACGCGCTCTACGCGCTTCTGGTCGAAACTCTCCAGACGCAGACCGCGGCTTAGCGATCGCTGCTATCAGTGCACCAGGGCGGGCTCGAGCTCGTGCTGGCGGATCAGCGCCTGCGCGACCTCGATCGAGGGCGCAGCCGCCATCGCCTTGCCGTCGGCGGAAAAGATGCCGATCGCATGGGCGCCGTCGGGCAGGTTGATCGCCTTCACATAGGCGATCTGCTCGGCACCGAGCGAGAGGAAGGCTTCCTCGGCGAGGGGCTTGAAGACGATTTCGTTGTTTTCCATGGCTACCTCCTTGGCAGCGTCAGCACGGGTCGCTCTAGCGGACGCGACGCGCGGTGATGTCGATCGTGTTGTCCGGCGCCTCGGCCTGGCCGCCGGCGTCGATGCGGATGGTCCGGATGCGCGGTTCGGCGTGCGGTCGCACCAAGTCGATGGAGAGCAGCCCGTTGTCGAGACGGGCACCCGTGACCTCGATGCCGTCCGCAAGCATGAAAGCGCGCTGGAACTGCCGTGCGGCGATGCCGCGATGCAGGTAGACCCGGTCGCCGTCGTCTGTCTGCTTGCCGCGGACGGTGAGCTGGTTCTCGACGAGCTCGATCACCAGATCGTCACTCGCGAAGCCGGCCACGGCCAAGGTGATGCGTAGGCCGTTCTCGCCGATCCGCTCGATATTGTACGGAGGATAGCCCTCGGCGTTCTTCGCGAGGCGATCGAGCGTCCGCTCGAGCTGGTCGAAGCCCAGCAACAGGGGCGAATTGAACATCGATACACGACTCATGAAACCCTCCTCCGAGGAGCGAGTGGCCGGGAAGCCCATGAGGCCTTCCCTTGGAGTGAATTTGGGGTGCCGGAAGGCCTGTTCAAGGGGTTCGGTGGGCATCGCCATCGCTCCCGGGCTGGGGTAAAATACCCGAACCCTCACTGTCCGGGCCCGTTGCGGCGCCTGGGCCAAAGAACGAAACGATGACCCTGGTCGCTGACTCCCGACGGCCCGGAGAGCCTTTGGTTCCCGGGGCCCGGACGATCCGTTCCGTCCCGGTGCGCCCCTCGGCGCAGAAATCCGCCACTGCGGAGCGCCAAAAGTTCGGGCGCTGGCTGCTGGGGTCGGCTCTCTATTCGCTGACCCTGGGCTATGGCACGCCCCGCAGCTTCTTCGCGGTCGCGCCTGACACGTGGCCCGGCGACTCAGCCCTCGGCCAGCGTCTCCTGATGGCGGGTGAGTTCACCGCCGCCGGCAGCTCCGGCACCGTCCTGCCCGATTCCGACGATCCGCCGTGGCGCCGCGCCGGAGCGTCGCCGCTCTGGCTCGACGCGCTGAACGGCTTCGGCTGGATGCGCGACCTGCGCGAAAGTGGCGATCTTGCCGGCGGCATGCTGGCGGCGCGCCTGGTCGACGACTGGACCCACCGCGAATGGCGCTGGTCGCCGGTCACCTGGAAGCGCGACGTGCTGGCCAACCGCATCGTCGCCTGGATTCGCCACTACGAATGGATGGCCTCGGCGGCCGACCAGGGATTCGCGGCACGCTTCGTTTCCTCGCTGGCCCGCCAGCGTGCCCATCTCCGGCGCATCACCCGCCGCGGCATGATCGGCCACGAAGCGGTCGCCGTGCTGAAGGCGATGGTGTTCGCCGACCTCGCCTTCATCCGCGACGGCAAAGTCTACGAGAAGAGCCTCGACCAGAATCTGGCGCGGCTCGCCAAGTTCGTTAAGCGCTATGTGCTGGCCGACGGCGTCGTCTCCGAGCGTGCGCCGCACCTTCAGCTCACCGTGCTCCGGCACCTGCTCGACGTGCGCGCGGCGCTGACCTCGGCCGAGCGGCGGGCCCCGGCCGAGATCGTGGCCGCCATCGACCGCATGGCGCCGATGCTGCGTTTCTTCCGTCACGGCGACGGCGGCCTCGCGCTGTTCAATGGCACCTGGGAAGGCGACCGCCGCCTGATCGATCTCGTTCTGGCGCGCTCGGGCTCGGGCGATGCCGCACCCGCGATGGCGCTGCAGAGCGGCTTCCAGCGACTGGTCGCCGGCACCTCGATGGTGGTGGCCGATGCCGGCAGCCCGCCGGGCCGCGGCATGGACGGCATCGCGCACGCCGGCACCCTCTCCTTCGAGATGAGCGCCGCGCACGAGCGGCTGATCGTGAACTGCGGCACCTATCCTGGCGCACCGCGCGATTGGCAGCATTTCATGCGCTACACGGCGGCGCACTCGACCGCCGTCGTCGACGACGTCAATTCGACGGAGATCACCAACCACGGTTCCCTGGAATACCGCGCCGGCAACGTGCTGATCGACCGTGCCGACGACGCCGGCGCGCAGTGGCTCGACATGTGCCACGACGGCTACCGCTCGCTCTACGGCATCATCCATCGCCGTCGCCTGTGGCTGTCGCCCGACGGCGGCGACCTGCGCGGCGAGGATTCCTTCCTGGGCAACGAAGGGCGGCCCGTCACCGTGCCTGATCGTCGCTACATCGTGCGCTTCCACCTGCATCCCACGGTGAAGGCGACCCTGGCGCAGAGCGGCCAGGCCGTCCTGATGCGCCTGCCGAGCGGTCGCGGCTGGAAGCTGCGCGCCACGGGTGCCGGCATCGGGCTCGCCGAGAGCATCTATCTCGGCGAGGAAGGCCGCGTGCGGCGCACCGAGCAGATCGTGCTGGTGGGCCAGGTTCCCGCGGAGGGCACCACCGTGAAGTGGGCCCTCACGCGCATGGAAGGCTAGGGCTTCAGGAAGCCCACCGTGTTGTAGACCTCGGCCAGGATCGGCGCGGCGATGGCGCGGGCGCGTTCGGCGCCGCTGCGCAGGATGCCGTCGACATGGCCGGGATCCTTCATCAGCCGCTGCATCTCCGAGCCGATCGGCCCCAGCTTGGCGACCGCGAGGTCGGTGAGGGCCGCCTTGAACTCGGAGAACTGCTTGCCCGCGAATTGCGCGACGACGGCGTCCTTCTCCTGGTCGGCCAGCGCGGCGTAGATGCCCAGCAGGTTGTCGGCGTCGGGCCGCTTCTCGGCGTCGGCCACGGTGTCGGGCATCGGCAGCGGGTCGGTCTTGGCGCGGCGGATCTTCTGGGCGATCGCGTCGGCATCGTCGGTCAGGTTGATGCGGCTGTAGTCCGACGGATCGGACTTGCTCATCTTCTTCGTGCCGTCGCGCAGGCTCATGACGCGCGTCGCGGCGCCAAAGATCAGCGGCTCGGTGACCGGGAAGAAGTCCGGCGCGGCGAAATCGTTGTTGAACTTGATGGCGATGTCGCGCGTCAGCTCGAGATGCTGCTTCTGGTCCTCGCCGACCGGCACGTGCGTGGCTTTGTAGATCAGGATATCTGCCGCCATCAGCGCGGGATAGGCGTAGAGGCCGAGCGAGACATTCTCGCGGTCCTTGCCTGCCTTCTCCTTGAACTGAGTCATGCGGTTCATCCACCCCAGTCGCGCCACGCAATTGAAGATCCAGGCGAGCTGGGCATGTTCGGGCACCATCGACTGATTGAAAATGATGTGCTTCCTGCCGTCGACGCCTGCGGCCAGGAACGCCGAGGCGATCTCGCGGGTCTGCGATCCCAGCTGCGCCGGGTCCTGCCATACCGTGATGGCGTGCATGTCGACCACGCAATAGAGGCAC
>CAYRBQ010000369.1:0-4636 GCA_964422305.1 uncultured Reyranella sp.
TCGCCGCGGCCGTTGGCGCGGAACGAGGCGACGTAGTCGCCGGCGATCGCCTTGTCGGCCGGCGTCACCGAGACCTGGACGTCCTTCTTGTCGTTGGGCGCCAGCGAGGCGATCGACTTCGGGTTGAACTCGACCTTCCAGTTGGCCGGCACGGTGCCCGACATCTCGACCTCCTCGACCGGCGCGGTGCCGTCGTTGGAGACGACCAGCATGTAGGACGAAGCCTTGCCGATCTCGGCCTCGCCCGAGAGGCGGCCGTCCTTGGTCGAGAGCGCCAGGCGTCCCTGCCCGCTGATCTGGAGCGTCACGCGCAGCTCGGCGGTCGCGCCCTCGGCTGCGACCTTCACCAGCACGGGATAGTCGCCCGCCTTCACGTCGCGCGGCGGCGTGACCTTGAGCTTCACGTCCTTGGTCTGGCCGGCCTCGATCGGGATCGAGCTGATCTCGTTGGAACCGTAGCCCTCGGTGAAGGTGCTCTGGAAGTTGGCCGGCCCCTGCGCCGACAGCGCGACGGTCAGGTCCTTGCCCGAATCGTTGCCGACGGTCAGCGTGTACTCGAAGGCCGAGCGCGGCGTGCCGCGCAGCGACGGCAGCCGCGACTTGAGGCTGAGCTTGGCGGGCGCCTCGGTGCCGACGGTGAGCGTGAGCGGCAGGCTGGCCTGCTGGAACTGCGAGCCCTTGGCGCTCAGCACGATGTTGCTGGAGCCCGGCTTGGCGTCCTTCGGCACCTCGACGCGGAGCTGCACGGTGACGTCCTGGTTCACGCCGACCATCACCGAGCCAACCGGCTGTCCGCCGCCCAGCATGTCGACCTTCCAGCCCTGCGGCACGCCGGCAAGCGAGAGCGCCAGCGGCTCGGGCATGAGGCCCGCGTTGTTGACCTTGACCCGGATGGTCGTGGTCTCGCCCGCCCGCACGGTCTGCGAGGGGAAGTCGGTCAGCAGGAAAAGGCCCTTCACGCCGGGCGGATCGCCCTGCGCGTGCGCGGCCATTGCCGGCAGGAGGAGAAGAGCGAGGAGAGCGAGCAGTCGGCGCATGGGGAAGGTCCTGCGTCTGTTGGATCAGGCGGCCGCGCTGGGGCGGGCCTTCATGCGGCCGAACCAGGCCGTGAGGTTCTTGTTGGCGGGGTCGAGCGGCTGGCCGACCTGGCCCATGAAATCGACGAAGGCGAACAACATGATGTCGGCCATGGTGAGCTTGTCGCCGCCGACGAAGGGCTTGGAGCCCATCAGCCCGTCGAGCCAGGCGAGCTTCTGGCGCGCCGTCTCCTTGAGGCCGGCCGCCGCCTCGGGGATGCAATGGATGCGGTTCTGGAACATCTTGAGGCCTTCGGCGAAACGGAAGCCGTTGGCCGCCGGCTCGACGATGTTGAGGTCGATGCGGCGCACCCACATGCGGGTCTTGGCGCGCTCCTCGGGCGTCGTGCCGATCAGCGAGGGCGTGTCCTTCTTGATCTCGTCAACGTACTCGCAGATCGCCGTGATCTCGGCCAGTACAGAGCCGTCGTCGAGCTCGAGCGCCGGGCACTGGCCGGCCGGGTTGACCTTCAGATAAGGCTCGCGGCGGTTCTCGCCGCCGCGCAAGTCGACATCGACCTTCGGGACATCGAAGCCCTTCTCGGCCATGAACATGCGGACCATGCGCGGGTTGGGGCCGACCGAATTGTAGAACTTCATCTTCATTCCTCCCGTGTGGTCGCAAGCGCTACCAAAGTCAGCGCCACGGCTCCACGAGAATTTTGGTGTGCCGCTCAGGGTTGGCAAGCTCCTCGAAGGCCCCTTTCACCCCGTCCAGCCCGACCTTGCCGGTGATCAGTGCATCGGCCTCGACCTGGCCTTCGGCCAGCAGGCGGAGGCAGCGCGCGAACTCCTCGGGCGTGTAGCCCAGGACGAACTGCAGCGAGAGCTCCTTCACGATTCCGAACAGCGGCTCGATGCGGTCGGGTTCCATACAGACGCCGGCCACGACAACACGTGCATCCTTGGGCGCGGCCTCAAAGACCTGCTGCAGCAGGCCCGGCACGCCGACGCACTCGAAGATCACCGCCCTCTTCCCGATTGGAAGATTCGCGTAGGGCGATTCCTTCTTGGGATCGATCACGATGTCGGCGCCCATCTTCGCCGCGAGCTCACGGCGCTTGGGCGAGAAGTCGGCGGCGATGATCGGATGCACGCCCTTCAGCCGCAGGCCGACGATGGCGGCCAGCCCGACCGGACCGCAGCCGACCACCAGCGGCTGGTCGCCGTCCTTGAGGTCGGCCTTCTCGACGGCATGGATGCCGACGGCCAGCGGCTCGGTGAGCGCCGCGTGCCCGGCGGAGAGCCCGTTCGGCACCTCGAGCAGCAGCGGCTCGGCCAGCACCATGCGCTCGCCGAAGCCGCCGGGGAAATCGTTGGAGTAGCCCACCGTGCGATGGCCGTCGGCCTGCGGGATCACCGGCATGGAGCAGACCAGCGTACCGGCCTTCAGCTTGCGCGCCGTGCCCGGGCCGTAGTCCAGCACCTCGCCGCAGAATTCGTGGCCGAACACGACGTCGCGCGAAAGGTCGAGTGGCGTGCGGCCGGGGATACGCTTCGACAGCTCGACCACGTGCGGTGCGTGCTTGGCGTAGTGCAGGTCCGAGCCGCAGATGCCGCAGCACAGGGTCTTCACCAGCACCTGCCCCGTCGTCGGCAAGGGGTCGGGCACCTCGGCGACCGTCATGCCGCCGTTGCGGAAGACGGCGGCCTTCATTTGATGAAGTCCCTCGTCGTCGCCACGAAGTCGTCAAGCCGGTCGTGATGGACCCAGTGGCCGGCATTGTCGAACTCCACGACCTTCGCGGTCTTGAAGTGCCTGAGGCGGCCGTCCTTCTCCGGGTTGGAGGCCCAGCTCTCCTTCCCGTAGACCAGAAGCGTCGGACACGAGATCTGCGTCCACAGATGCTCGATGTCGCCGTAGCTCATGTCGTAGGGCGGCCAGGCGCGGACATAGTTGTCGAATTTCCAGCTATAGGTGCCATCCTCGTTCTGGTTGACGCCCTGCTGCGTGAGATGGCGCGCCTGATCGGCGGAGAGATGCTTGTTCTCCTCCTGCATGCGCTTGAAGGCGTCCTCGATAGTCGCGTACTTGCGCGACGAGCGGCCCGAGAGCTTGCGCTGCTCGTCGACCCACTCGCGCATGCGTACGTCCATCGCCTTGGTGCCGCGCTCGGCGATCACCTTCGGCGACGGGCCGAGCCCTTCGATCGCCACCAGCTTGCGTACCTTGTCGGGATAGATGCCCGTGTAGCGCAGGCAGATGTTGCCGCCCAGCGAATGGGAAACGATGGTCACCGGCGCCAGCGCCTGCTGGTGCACGAGCTGGGCGAGATCGTAGATGTAGGCCGCCATCGAGTAGTTGCCGTCCGGCGACCACTGGCTGTCACCGTGCCCGCGCAGGTCCGGGCAGATGATGTGCCAGTCCTTGCGCAGGGCCTGCGCGACCCAATCCCAGTTCCGGCAATGGTCGCGCCCGCCGTGGACGAGCAGCAGCGGCGGTGCGTCGGGGTTGCCCCAGTCGACGTAATGAAGACGCAGACGCTGGGAGAAAAAGACCCGGGACGTGGGGCCCGGCATGCCGTTCAGAGTGGGAGTCATGCGGTCCTCTATAGCGAAAAGCGACGGATTGCGTCACTCTTGGCGCCATGATGAGCCGCGAGCAGAACGAGCTGATGACCCGGGTCGGACCGGGTACCAAGTGCGGCGCGCTGATGCGCCATTATTGGCATCCCGTGGCTCTGGCCGACGAGTTGCCTGCCGAGCGCCCGGCCAAGGCCGTGCGCGTGCTGGGCCAGGAATTCGTGCTGTTCCGCGACGAGCGCGGCCGTCACGGCCTGCTCGACCGCGACTGCCCGCACCGCGGCGCGGATCTCGCCTACGGTCGCCTCGAGGATGGCGGGCTGCGCTGCCTGTTCCATGGCTGGCTGTTCGACGTCGACGGCAAGTGCCTGGAGACGCCGGCCGAGCCCGAGGGCAGCGTGCTCTGCCAGAAGGTGCGGCAGAAGAGCTATCCGGTGGTCGTGAAGAACGGCATCGTCTTCGCCTATCTCGGCGACGGCGAAGCGCCTGCCTTCCCCGACTTCGACTGCTTTCTCGCCCCCGGCACGCACGCCTTCGCCTTCAAGGGCCTGATCGATTGCAACTGGCTGCAGGCGCTGGAGGTCGGCATCGATCCCGCGCACGCCTCCTACCTGCACCGCTTCTACGAGGACGAGGAGCCGTCGGGCGACAAGTACGGCCGCCAGTTCCGCGCCGACTCCGCGGACTCCAACATTCCCATGACGCGGATGATGCGCGAGTACGGACGACCGACGATCGACGTCGAGGCGACCGACTACGGCATGCGCCTGTTCGCCCTGCGCAAGATCAGCGAGCAGCATACGCATGTGCGCGTGACCAACCTCGTCTTCCCTTACGCCTTCGTCATCCCGATGAGCCCGACGATGACGATCACGCAGTGGCACGTACCGATCGACGACGAGAGCTGCTACTGGTACGCGATCTTCACGAGCTTCACCGATCCGGTCGACCACAAGAACATGCGCGACATGCGGCTGAAGCTCTACGAGCTGCCCGACTACCGCCCGCGCCTCGGCAAGCACAACCAGTACGGCTAC
>CAYRBQ010000370.1:0-4631 GCA_964422305.1 uncultured Reyranella sp.
GCCGAAGGCCTGGCCGATCGCCTGGTGGCCGAGGCAGACGCCGAGCAGCGGCACCTGCTCCTTGGCCGCGGCGCGGATCAGGTCCATGCAGATGCCGGCCTCGTTCGGCGTGCAGGGGCCGGGCGACAGCACGATGCCGGCCGGCTTCAGCGCCAGCGCCTCGTCGACCGTGATCTGGTCGTTGCGATGCACGACGCAGCGGGCGCCGAGATCGCCCAGGAAGTGGACGAGGTTGTAGGTGAAGCTGTCGTAGTTATCGATGAGCAAAAGCATGACCTAAGTCTATCAGGTCTTGGTCAGCTCGGGGAAATCCTCTTCCCGGAACTCGCCGTGGCCACGCGTGTTCTCGGCGGCGCGCTTCTCCTCGTCGCGGCGCAGCTCAACCCTGCGGATCTTGCCGGAGATGGTCTTGGGCAGGTCCGAGAACTCCAGGCGGCGCACGCGCTTGAAGGGCGCCAGCCGGCCGCGCATGTGCTGGAAGATCGAGAGCGCCGTGGCGCGGTCGGGCTTGCCAGCGGCAGTCAGCGTCACATAGGCCTTCGGCACGGCGAGCCGCAAGGGGTCAGGCGCCGGCACGACAGCGGCCTCGGCGACGGCCGGGTGCTCGATCAGCACGCTTTCGAGCTCAAACGGGCTGATGCGGTAGTCCGATGCCTTGAAGACGTCGTCGGCGCGGCCGACGTAGGTCAGGTAGCCGTCCTTGTCGCGCGCGGCGACGTCGCCGGTGCGGTAGACGTCGCCGGCAAGCGGCGCGATCGAGCCGTCGTCCTGCTGGTAGCCCTGCATCAGAGCGGCGGGACGGGCCGAGAGGTCGATGCAGATCTCGCCTTCCTCGGCATCCTTGTCGTCGGCGTCGAGCAGCCGGATCCTGTAGCCGGGCAGGGGGCGGCCCATCGAGCCGGGCTTGATCGGCTGGCCGGGCGGGTTGCCGACCTGCGTCGTAGTCTCGGTCTGGCCATAGAAGTCGCGGATGGTGAGGCCCCAGGCCTTCTCGACCTGCTCGATCACCTCGGGGTTCAGCGGCTCGCCGGCCGCCAGCACTTCGCGGAGCGACGTCTTGCAGTTCTTGAGGTCTTCCTGGATCAGCATGCGCCACACGGTGGGCGGGGCGCAGAGCGTCGTAACCTTGTTAGCGGCGACGGCGTCGAGCAGATTGCGCGCGTTGAAGCGCGGCTGGTTGGCGATGAAGATCGTCGCGCCCGCGATCCAGGGCGCGAAGAAGCAGCTCCAGGCGTGCTTGGCCCAGCCCGGCGAGGAGATGTTGAGGTGCACGTCGCCGGGCCGCAGGCCCAGCACGTAGATCGTGGTGAGATGGCCCACCGGATAGCTGCGATGGGAATGCAGCACGAGCTTGGGCTTCGCCGTGGTGCCCGACGTAAAGTAGAGCAGCATCGGGTCGTCGGCGTTGGTTGGGCCGTCGGGCGTGAAGTCGGGCGAGGCTTTCAGGAGGTCGGCATAGGCATGCCACCCCTTCGGGGCGTCGCCGACGGCGATGCGTGTGAGCTTGGGATCGAAGCCGTCGAACTTGGCCGCTTCGCCTGAGGCCGCAATGACATGACGTGCGCGACCGCGCTCGAAGCGATCGGCGAGATCGACCGGCGTCAGCAGGGTGGTGGCCGGAATGACCACGGCGCCGAGCTTCATGGCGGCCAGCATCACCTCCCAGAGCGGCGCCACGTTGCCCAGCATCAGGAGCATACGGTCGCCACGCTTCACCCCGAGCGCGCGCAGCCCGTTGGCGACGCGGTTCGAGCGCTCCGACAGCTCGGCGAAGGTGGGGCTCGCGGCACCGTCGCCGACGATGGTGAGGGCCGGCCGGTTTGCGAGTTCGCCGCGCGCCAATTCCGCATCGAACCAGTCGAGCGCCCAGTTGAATCGGTCCAGTTGCGGCCAGCGGAAATCGCGGTAGGCCGCGTCGTAGTCACCGCGTCGCGCCAATAGAAACTCGCGCGCCTGCTTGTACGCTTCGACTGTCATCACACGCCTCGTTTGCTTCCGCCCTTTCATGATCTTGGGCATGAGCGTAGGTTGGGGGCAACAAGAAGAAAGAACCGGCCCCCTTGGTTGTCGAACCCCTGATCGTCGCGCTGCTGCTGGCCGCAGCCCTCATGCACGCGACCTGGAATGCCATCCTGAAGTCCGACAGTTCGGATCGGCTGGCGACGTTCGGCGTCATCATGACGACCGGTACGGTAATGGGCCTCTGCGTCGTGCCCTTCGTGCCGATGATCCATCCCGAGGCGTGGAAGTTCCTCTTCGGGTCGGTCGCGATCCACATGCTCTACTATTTCTTCCTGCTGAAGGCGTACTCGTACGGCGACCTCAGCCACACCTATCCGATTGCGCGCGGGCTGGGACCTCTGCTGGTAGCGCTCGTCTCCGGTCGCATTATCGGCGAGCATCTGCGCACGCAGGACATCGGGGGTGTCGTGCTGCTGAGCCTTGGCCTGGTGGCGCTCGCCATGCCGCTCAGGAACGTGGTGCCGAAGCCGGGCGGCCGGCACGGGCTCGCGACCCTGTTCGCCGTGCTGACGGGCGTGACCATCGCGGGCTACATCATCGCCGACGGGCTGGGCGTGCGCGCCGCCGGTCCCACGGTCGAGCATCGCATCTCCTACATCGCTTGGCTCTGCGTACTGGAGGGCCCGTGGCTGCTGGTGCTGGCGGCCTACAAACGCCCGCACACAGTATGGGCGCACCTCAGCCAGACCTGGTACCGCGGTGTGATCGGTGGCGTGGTCGCCAATGTGGGCTACGGCATCGCGATCTATGCCCTGGTGCTGGGGCCGATGGCGCACGTGGCGGCGCTGCGCGAGACATCGGTGCTGTTCGGTGCGTTGATCGGCACGTTGCTGCTCGGCGAGCCCTTCGGGCTGCGAAGGGTCGCTGCGGCCGCCGTCATCGTGATCGGCCTCGTCCTGATGAACGGGCCTCAGCTCGTCTGAGCCTTCAGCTCCACGTCGACGCGCGAGAGCCGGTCGAGCAGCTTCCATCGGGCATGGATCGGCCACCATCCGTAGAGGAAGACGTCGAGCGGTCCCCACATCGCGACCCAGCCCACGATCAGCAGGCCCTCGGACAGGATGTGCGCGAAGGTCGACGGCGAGGCGAGGAGAAGATTCCGGGCGACCAGGCAGATCGCGAGGAACGCCAGGCCGACCATCAGGCTGACACGGCCGCGCCACCACATGTTGCGCAGGCTGCGGTGCTCGCTGTCGCGGCGCAGCTCGAAGTGGTGCCGGATCGAGGGCGCGACGTGCCCGGCCTCCTCCCTGGCAAGCTCCGACGGGGGCAGCATCACGACCAGCCGGATCGGCCGGCTGCCGGCGTCCTCGGCCGAGCCGACGATGTAGGCGTCGGCGGCATCCTCGAGCTCTTTCTCCCGGAAGGGCGCAGGGTCGAGCGAATTGTAGAGACGCGAGATGCGATCCAGCCGCAACTCGACTGCGACGGCTGCGTCCTTGTCTTCGTTCCTGTTCGCTGTCATGGCTTCGCCGTCATTGTCCGCGAGGGGATTAAGCCGTGTCCACCCGCAATCTTGACAGGCTGATGAACCCGCGCTCGATCGTGGCCATCGGGGCCAGCACGCGGCCGGGCTCGGTGGGCGAGGCGGTGACGCGCAACCTGTTGGCGGGCGGCTTCCCGGGCGACATCCATCTCGTGAACAAGAAGGGCGGCACGATCGAGGGCCGCACCGTCTTCCGCCGCATCTCGCAGTTGCCCGAGCCGGCCGACCTCGCGGTGATCATGACGCCGGCGGAGACGATCCCCGGCCTGATCGTGGCGCTGGGCGAGGCGGGCACGCGCGCTGCGGTGGTGATCAGCGCCGGGCCGGGCGACGGCGCGGACGCGGCAGACGTGAATGCGCGCTGGCGCCAGCGGCTGCTGCGCGCGGCGCGGCCCTACCTGCTGCGCATCGTCGGACCGAACTGCATCGGCTATGCCGCGCCGCGCCTCGGTCTCAACGCGAGCTTCGGTCCGAGCCGCCTCAAGGCCGGACGCATCGCCGCGGTGGCGCAATCGGGTGCGGTGCTGGCCGGGCTCGCCGACTGGGGGGTGGCCCAGGGGATCGGCTTCTCGCACCTGATCTCGATGGGCGACATGGCCGATGTCGACTTCGGCGACGTGCTCGACATGCTGGCGCGCGACTACGACACGCGCGCCGTCCTGATGTACGTCGAGGGCATCACGCAGGCCCGCAAGTTCATGTCGGCGGCGCGCGGCGTGGCGCGCGTCAAGCCGGTGATCGTGCTGAAGGGCGGGCGGCACGCCGCCGCCGCGGCCGCCACCGCCTCGCACACCGGCTCGATGGCGGGCTCTGCCGCGGTCTATGACGCGGCCTTCGCGCGGGCGGGCCTGGTGCGCGTGGCCGGGCTGGGCGAGCTGTTCGATGCCGCCGAGACGCTGGGCCATGGTCTCGCCCCGCGCAACGAGCGGCTGGCGATCCTGACCAACGGCGGCGGCGCCGGCATCATCGCCACCGACCTGCTGATCGACGAGGGCGGCGAGCTTGCCACGATCGCGCCGCGCACGATCGGCGCGCTGAACAGAAAGATGCCGCGCTCCTGGTCGCGGGCCAACCCGGTCGACATAGTGGGCGACGCCGACGGCGCGCGCTACGCCGCGGCGGT
>CAYRBQ010000371.1:0-4626 GCA_964422305.1 uncultured Reyranella sp.
TCGTTGATGTCGGCCACGATCGCCTTGTTGATCGAGCCGGCGAGGACCATCTCGACGATCTCCATCGTCGCGGCGTCGGTGACCCGCAGGCCGTTCACGAAGGTGCTCTTGATGCCGACCCGCTCCAGCATCTTGTTGATCTGCGGGCCGCCGCCATGGACCACGATCGGGTTCATGCCGACCTGCTTCATCAGCACGACGTCGCGCGCGACCAGGTCGCCGAGCTTGGGGTCGGTCATGGCGTGGCCGCCGTACTTCACTACGAAGGTGGCGTCGTTGTGCCGGCGCATGTAGGGGAGGGCCTTGGAGATGGTCTCCGCCATGCGGATGAGCCGCCTCTGTTCCTTGTCGGTCTGAACCGGCTCGGCCATGTCTCTCTTCCCGTCCGCTGATACCTGGGTGGGTGGTGCCTAGGTGGGCAAAAGCCCTCTCCCGCGCGGGGAGAGGGCCAAGGCCGCATCATATATCAGGCGGGCCGCGGATAGAAGAAGTGCCGCGCCCGCGGCAGGATGTCCGGATGATCGACCAGGACGCCCTCGACGCCCGCGGCTTCGCCGTGATGCGGAACCTGATCGGCCCGGCCGATTGCCAGGCGCTCGCGGCGCTGTGGCCCGAGCCGACGCGGTTTCGCAAGCATATCGTCATGCAGCGCCACGGCTACGGGCAGGGCGAATACCAGTACTTCGCCTATCCGCTCCCCGAACCGGTCGAGCGGCTGCGCCAGGCGCTCTACCCCGAACTCGCGCGAGTCGCGAATCTCTGGAACGAGCGCCTGGGGCTCCCCAAGCGCTTCCCGGCGACCCTGAAGGGCTGGCTGAGGGAATGCCACGAGGGTGGCCAGAAACGGCCGACGCCGCTGCTGCTGCGTTACGAAGCCGGCGACTACAACTGCCTGCATCGCGATCTCTACGGCGAGCTGGTCTTCCCCCTCCAGGTGGTCATCCTGCTCAGCCGGCCGGACAGGGACTTCTCCGGCGGCGAATTCATGCTGGTCGAGCAGCGGCCGCGCCTGCAGTCGCGCGGCGAGGTCGTCCCGCTCGGTCAGGGTGACGCGGTCGTCTTCGCCGTGAACGAGCGGCCCTCCAAAGGCAGCCGCGGCTGGCATCGCACGGCGATGCGCCACGGCGTGTCGAGCCTGCGCGATGGAGAGCGCTTTACGCTCGGCATCATCTTCCACGACGCCGCTTAGACAGCCGCGACCGCCATGATCTCGGCGCGGAGCTCGGCAATGCCGAAGCCGGTCTCGCTGCTGGTCGGCAGCACCTCGGGATGGGCGGCACCATGCTTGCGCGCGACGGCCTCCGCCGCGGCGACGGCGCGCGGCACGTCGGCGGCCTTGAGCTGGTCGACCTTGGTCAGGATGAGCTGGTAGGAGACGGCGGCGCTGTCGAGGTTCCTCATCGTCTCGCGATCGCTGTCCTTCACGCCGTGGCGCGAATCGATCAGCAGGCAGACGCGCTTCAGCGTCGGACGGCCGCGCAGGTAGGCCGAGGCGAGGTCCTGCCAGGTCTCCTTCATCGACCGCGAGACCTGGGCGAAGCCGTAGCCCGGCAGGTCGACCAGCAGCAACCGCCCCGCGAGGTCGAAGAAGTTGACCTGCCGCGTGTGGCCGGGCTTGGCCGAGACGCGCGCCAGCGTGCGGCGGCCGGTGAGGGCGTTGACGAGGCTCGACTTGCCGACGTTGGAGCGGCCGGCGAACGCGATCTCCGGCCGCGTTGCGGGCGGCAGCGATTCGACCGACGCCGCACCCGAGACGAAGTCGCAGGGACCGGCGAAGAGCTTGCGCGCCGCCTCGATCTCCTCAGGCGGACGCTCGGCCATCGCTAGCCCTTCTTGCCGCCCTTGCCACCCTTCTTCTCGGCGGCCCTGTCCGCAACGGGTGCCGCCGGCGCGGTCGCCGGTGCCGGCAGCTTGCCGCCGCCAACCGGCACACCGTGACGGCGCATGATGTAGTACTGCTGGGCAATCGAGAGGATGTTGCTCCACGCCCAGTAGATCACGAGGCCGGCCGCGAAGGGCGCGAGCATGAAGGTGAACAGGATGGGCAGGAACTGGAACACGCGCGCCTGCACCGGATCGGTCGGCTGCGGGTTCAGTTTCTGCTGCAGGTACATCGTCACGCCCATGATGATGGGCCACAGGCCGATGTTGAAGAACGCCAGGAACTCCGGCACGTGCCAAGGCAAGAAGCCGAAGCCCGTGAGGATGGTCAGCGGATCGGGCGCCGAGAGATCCTTGATCCAGCCGTAGAACGGCTGATGACGCATCTCGATGGTGGTGTAGAGCACCTTGTAGAGCGCGAAGAAGACGGGGATCTGCACCAGGATCGGCAGGCAGCCCGCCGCGGGGTTCACCTTTTCGCGACGATAGAGCTGCATCAGCTCCTGGTTCATGCGCTGGCGGTCCTCGCCGTAGCGCTCCTTGAGCTTCTCCATCTCCGGCTGCAGCGCCTTCATCTTGCTCATCGCCGCATAGGACTTGTTGGCCAGCGGGAAGAACACGAGCTTGACGATGACGGTCAGCGTCAGGATTGCCAGGCCGAAGTTGCCGAGGTGCACATAGAGCCACTCGAGCAGCCAGAACAGCGGACGGGTGAAGAAGGAGAACCAGCCCCAGTCGATCGTGAGGTCGAACTTCTCGATGCCGTACTTCGTCTCGTAGTCGGAGATCACCCGCACGATCTTGGCGCCGGCGAACAGCTTGGCGTCGGTCACGGCGCTGGCATTCGGGGCAACGGTGACGCCGCCGCCAACATAGTCGATCTGGTACTTCACGTCGGCGCCGGTGCCGGTCTGCTTGATCGATGCGTCGACCTTCGTCTTCTGATCGGGGATCAGGGTCGCCATCCAGTACTTGTCGGTGATGCCGAGCCAGCCGCCGGTCGTGCTGATCTTCTGCTGCTTGTTGCCCTTGAAGTCGGAGTAGCTGAACTCCTTGAGCGTGCCGTTGAAGACGCCGTACGGACCCTCGTGGAGGATGTACATGCCTTCATAGGTCGGCTCGCCGTAGCGCACGACGAGGCTCCACGGGAAGAGCGTGACCGGCTTGTCGGACTTGTTCTCGATGCCCTGCTTCACGTCGAACATGAAGAACTCGTCGATCGACACCGTGAGGCCGAAGACCAGGCCCTGGCCGTTGTCCCAGGTCAGCTTGACCGGCTTGCCCGGCGCGACCGTCGTCGCATCGGCCGTCCACAGCGTATCGGGGCCCGGCACCTTGATCGCGGGATCGGACGCCGACCAGCCGAACTCGGCGTAGTAGGGATGCTTGCTGCCGACCGGCGACAGGACCGGAACGGGCGGGCTCTTGGGATCGATCGTCTCGCGGTACTTCGCGAGTTGCACGTCGTCGATGCGCGCACCCTTCAGCGAGATCGATCCGATCAGCTCGGGCGTGGTGAAGGCGACACGCGGCGTCATCGCCAGCGCCTCGGCGCGGCCGACGACGGGCTGCTGCCCGGGCGTGGCGCCCGGCCCCGGCTGGACGCCCGGCGTGCCACTCTGCCCCGCTGGCGCAGGCGGCGCGCCGGACTGCGTCGTTGCCTGCTGCGTGCCATTGACGGGCGGCTTTGCCGGAGGAAATGCCGCCTGCCAGCCGACGATGATCAGCACCGACAGCACGATGGCGAGAATGAAGTTCTTCTGATCCATTTTTCGATGATCTCTCGGGACGCGTCAGGCGCGCTCGGCGGGTTGGCAGGACAGTTTGCGGGCGGCGGGCGGGACCGGGTCGTAGCCACCGGCGCCCCATGGCCCGCAGCGGCACAGGCGATGCGCCGCGAGCCAGCCGCCCCTCAGGGCACCGTGCGTCGTCACCGCCTCCGCCGCATAGGCCGAGCACGAGGGCTCGTAGCGGCAGGCACCGACGAAGAAATAGGCGAAGGTCAGCTGGTAGAGCCGGATCGCGCCACGCAGGGCCAAGGACATCATGCGGCCCGGAAACTGGCGATTTACGCGGGCGGGCGCAAGCCGCCCGTGCGATGTCATGGCGTCGCGACGGCCAGTGCCTTCAGCCGCTTCAGCGCCTCGTGCAGCTCCTGGCGCAGCGCGGTGAAATCACGCGCGAGGGCGGCCTGGCGGCCGACCAGCACGAAGTCGAGATCGGCCCGCGCACGACCCGGAATCTCGAGCTTGGCCACCTCGCGCAGCCGCCGTCGGACCCGGTTGCGCACCACGGCATTGCCGACCTTGCGGCTCACCGTGAAGCCCACTCGAATGGCAGCGAGGGTCAGTTCCGGGGGAACCGGGGCGGCCTGCAGGACGAATCCGGGCATGGCGCAGCGACGCCCGGCCTGGACGCGCAGGAAATCTCGACGATTCGGCAGACGCCCGAGGCGCGCCGCGGCCAAATGGACTAGGCCGACAGGCGCTTGCGGCCGGACCGACGGCGGCTGGCGATGACCTTGCGGCCACCCACCGTTGCCATGCGGGACCGGAAGCCGTGTCGACGCTTACGAACCAGCTTGCTCGGCTGATAAGTGCGTTTCATGACGCAACTCCTTCAAACACAAGGCCCCCGCGCGGCGCGTCGGGGGCAAATTCCGTGGGCGAGGGTAATAAGCGGGTGTTTCGCCGGAGTCAACGAGGCCTAGGATGGCCCATGACCCCTGTCCTGCACGGCTACCGC
>CAYRBQ010000372.1:0-4600 GCA_964422305.1 uncultured Reyranella sp.
GGCCGCGCACGCGGCAGCGATGATCGACAACCGCCATCGGGTCGTTGTCGGGCCCCATCTTGCAGGTGCCGACCGGGTGGTAGATCGTCTCGCACTTGGCGCGGATCCATTTCTCGATCTCGGCATCGGTCCTCACCTCGGCTCCCGGCGCCAGCTCGGCGTCGCGATAGGGATCGAGGCCCGACTGCGCGAAGATCTCGCGGCCCATCTTCACGCCGGCGATCAGCGTGTCGAGGTCCTGCTTCTCGGCCAGGTAATTGGCGTCGATCAGCGGATGGTCCTTGGGGTCGCTGCTGCGCAGCCGGATCGTGCCCTTGCTTTCGGGGCGCAGCGTGCAGATGTGCAGGCTGTAGCCGTTCTTCTTCAGCCGCGTGCGGCCGTGGTCGATCACCAGCACCGGCAGGAAGTGGAGCTGGATGTCGGGCGCGGCCAGCCCGGAGCGCGTGCGCAGGAAGCCGCCGGACTCGGCGATCGGCGAGGTGCCGGGGCCCTTCTTGTTCATCACGTACTGGTAGAGCGAGACCAGCTTGTTGGCCCGGTCGTAGGTATCGCCGGTCTTGCAGAACTGCAGCAGGGCCGCGTCGAGATGGTCCTGCAGGTTGCCGCCGACGCCCGGCAGGTCGACCGCCGTCCGGATGCCGAGGGACTTCAAATGGTCGGCCGGGCCGATGCCCGACAGCATCAGGAGCTGCGGCGAGTTCACCGCGCCGCCGCACAGGATGACCTCGCGCGTCACGCGCGCCACCTCGTCACGGCCGTTCAGCGTGTAGCGCACGCCCACGGCGCGCTTGTCCTCGAGGATGACGCGCTCGGTCAGCGCGCCGGTGATCACCTCGAGATGCGCGCCGCTGTTCTCGACCGCCGGCCGCAGGTAGGCGCTGGCCGCGCTCCAGCGCTGCTTGTCCTTCTGCGTCACCTGGTACATGCCGACGCCATCCTGCTCGGCACCGTTGAAGTCCTTCGTCCGCTTGTGGCCGGCCTGCTCGCAGGCCTTGAGGAAGGCCTCGTTGAGCGGGCTGGGGTCGGTCTGGTCGGCGACGTTCAGCGGTCCGCCGGTGCCGTGGAAGTCGTCGGCGCCGCGCTCGTTGCTCTCCGCCTTCTTGAAGTAGGGAAGCACGTCCTCGTAGCTCCAGCCTTCGTTGCCGAGCTGGCGCCAGTGGTCGTAGTCCCAGGCGTGGCCGCGGATGTAGAGCATGGCGTTGATCGACGAGGAGCCGCCCAGCGTCTTGCCGCGCGGCCAGTACATGCGCCGGTCGTTGCAATGCTTCTGCGGCGTCGTCTCGTAGTGCCAGTTGTAGGGCGACTTCTCGCCGAGGCTGGCGAAGCCTGCCGGCATCTTCAGCATGAACGACTTGTCGGGACCGCCCGCCTCCAGCACCAGGATCCGCAGCTTCGGCCGCTCCCAGGCGAGCCGGGCAGCGAGGGCGCAACCGGCGGAGCCGGCACCGACGATGATGTAGTCGTACAGCGAAGACATGGTCCTTCCTCAGGGCAGCCTGTTCTCTATGACGGCGAAAAACGGCCGGCCGGATAAGGGCGACAAAAACCCCCGCTCGTCCAGTGGAAAGACGCTGCGGGTGACGGAGTCGCCCACGTTCCCGCCGATGGCGGCGATCGAGCCCGGCCGGACCTCGACCACGATGTCGCAATGTCCTTCTCCGCGATTCAGGTTTTGCAGGGTCGTCCCGCTGCCCTCGCGCGAGGCGCAGACCAGGTCGCCGACCTTCGGCGCATATCGGTCGGGCGCATGAGGAATGAAGACCGCGCCCGGCCTCTTCGCCCGCTCGGCGATGCGCTCGACGTAGATCGTGTGGCGCTGGTCGGGGCAGAAGAGGTCGCGCGGCACGCCGGCACTTTCGATGTCCCAGGAGATGAAGGCCGCCGACCACGGCACGTCGTTCAGCCCGCTGAGGCTCTTGTCGACCGCGGCCCAGTAGTCGGCGATGCGCTGCGGCGCTTCGCGTTCCTTGATGCCGAGCTGCTCGGTGCGCGGCTTCCCGGTGGCGGAGTAGATGATCACCTGCTTGCCGAAGCGGCCCCATTCGCCGACCGCCAGCAGCACCATCGAGGTCTTGGCACTTGCCGTCGGCGGTGGCGCCTCGGGCTTCCACGAGGAGGGCGGGCAGGGACCGAGCGGCACCAGGTCCTTCGCCTGCACCACCGGCTTGGTCTTCGGCGCCTCCGCGCAGGCCGCCGCGAGCAACAATGCAAGCAAGGCGACGAGCGTGCGCACGATCACCAGCGACCGATGCCGCCGATGAAGATCGTCGGAACGCCGTCCGTGCCGTTCTTGACGGTGAAGACCTGGCTGCCCGGCCGGCGGCCGGTGCGCGCCTCGGAGACGTCGAGGCCGGCGGCTTTCAGGCGAGCGTTCGCTTTCGCGATGTCGGGCACCCGCCACGACAGGCCCCATAGATGGTCGGGCGCGTCCGACACCCCCTTCTTCAGGTCGTGCGCGATCTCGACCACGAGATCGCCGCAGCGGAAGAAGAGGAGGCGCGTGCCCCATTCCGGGTTGCTGCGGTCGAGCCGCAGGTCGAGTCCCAGCCGACCGGCGTAGAAGGCGATGGCGCGCTCGGGATTGGGCGTGCGTACCACGACATGGTCGAGCGCGGAGACGCAGCCCGCTTCGTCGTGGGTGAAAGGGGAGGGTGCTTCGCCCGCCGCCGCGGCCACCTCGATAGCCACGCCGTTGGCATCGAGCGTCAGCGTGTCTCCCTCGTGTTGCGTCTTCACCGCGCGCCGCTCGAGGAGGGTAGCGGCCCTGGCGACGTCGCCTGTCGCAAACATCATCGAGTGCAGCCCCGGCGCGCCGTCCGCGAACGCGAGCCCGACATTGCCGGTGCGCAACCGCCCGTCCGTCGCGCGCCGCCCCAGCAGCGTCTCGTAGGCGGCGGGAGTTCCGCCGATCGTCAGGTGATCGAGAGAAGTGATCATCCCACTCTTGTCATCCTGAGCGTAGCGAAGGATCTCATGGCGCGATCGACGTGTCCCGTGCAGAAGTGAGGTCCTTCGCTTCGCTCAGGACGACAGAGGCCCGCTACCCGATCCTCTTCAGGTTCGCCTTGTAGTTCTGCCCGCGCTTCACGTAGCTCTCCGCGCTCATGGCGAGGCGCGCGGCATTCTCCTCGTTGAGCTCGCGCACCACCTTGGCCGGCGAGCCGAAGATCACGGAGCGGTCGGGGAAGGTCTTGCCCTCGGTGACGACGGCGCCGGCGCCGACCAGGCAGTCCTTGCCGATCACCGACTTGTTCAGCACCACCGACTGGATGCCGATCAGCGAGCCGTCGCCGATCGTGCAGCCGTGCAGCATCACCTGGTGGCCGACGGTCACGTTCTTGCCGATGGTGAGCGGCGCGCCCGGGTCGGTGTGCAGCACGCAGAGTTCCTGGATGTTGCTGTCGTCGCCGATCACGATCGGCTCGTTGTCGCCGCGCAGCACGGCGCCGAACCAGATGTTGACGTTCTCACCCAGCACCACCGACCCGATGATCGTCGCGTCCTCGGCGATGAAGCAGGACTTGGGGATGACCGGAACGCGGTCGTTCAGCTGATAGATGGCCATTTCTCTCCCTTCCGTTTACGTAAACCCGTATTGACGTTTACGTAAACGTTAACTAACACTTCCCACATCATGCCTGTCGCCGCCTCATCCTCGGCCAAGAGCGCAGCGCCGCGCGATCCGCAGCGCATCTATAGCATCGCCGAACTGTCGCGCGAGTTCGCGATCACGCCGCGCACGATCCGCTTCTATGAGGACGAAGGCCTGATCAAGCCGCGCCGCCAGGGCATGACGCGCCTCTACAGCGCCGGCGACCGCACGCGGCTCGGCTGGATCCTGCGCGGCAAGCGGCTGGGCTTCTCGCTCGCCGAGATCCGCGAGCTGCTCGATCTCTACCAGGTGGACCGCACCGGCGTGCAACAGATGCGCGAGCTGCTGCGCCGCAGCCAGCTCCACATCGCCGACCTCGAGCGCAAGCGCGCCGATCTCGACCAGCACATCAACGAGTTCAAGGAAGTGGAAAACCAGGTCAGCGCCGAGCTGAAGCAGCGCGGCGTGGATCCGGAATCAGACTGAGGAGGAAACGATGGCCGTCTACAAGGCACCCATCAAGGATATCCAGTTCGTCCTGAACGAAGTGCTCGACGTCTCGAAGCTCGCCAAGCTGCCGGGCTACGAGGAGGCGACACCGGACACGATCCACGCCATCGTCGAGGAAGCCGCCAAGCTCTGCGAGAACGTGCTGTTCCCGCTGAACCGCACCGGCGACGAGGAAGGCTGTACTTACGAGAACGGCGTCGTGCGCACGCCCAAGGGCTTCAAGGAAGCCTACAAGCAGTTCGCCGAGGGTGGCTGGACGGCCGTGACCTGCGATCCGGAGTTCGGCGGCCAGGGCCTGCCCGCGACGGTGGGCTTCGCGCTGCAGGAGATGTTCACCGCCTCGAACCAGGCCTTCGCGATGTATCCCGGCCTCAGCCACGGCGCCTACGAGGCGCTGTCGCGCCACGGCTCGGACGATCTCAAGAAGAAGTATCTCCCGAAGCTCACCGACGGCACCTGGACCGGCACGATGTGCCTGACCGAGCCCCATTGCGGCAC
>CAYRBQ010000373.1:0-4581 GCA_964422305.1 uncultured Reyranella sp.
ATCACCTGCTGCCGCAGCCCAAGGTCCATCACCACGATCCCTATGGCGGCCGGCTCTACACCCTGTTCCGCCGGCTGGTGACCTGGTGCGTCACCTGGCGCAAGACGACGATCGCCATCACGATGCTGGCCTTCATGGCCTCGATGGCGGCTTTCGGCTTCGTGCAGAAGCAGTTCTTCCCGACCGCCAACCGGCCCGAACTGATCGTCGACCTCAAGCTCGCACAGGGCGCGTCGTGGGCCGCCACCGACGCCGAGGTGAAGAAGCTCGAGCGCTGGCTCGGCAACAGCTCCGACGTCGCCTCGTACACCGCCTATGTCGGCGCCGGCAGCCCGCGCTTCTATCTGCCGACCGTGCCGGAGCTGTCGAACGCCAATTTCGGCCAGGTCATCGTGATGGCCAAGGACCTCGACGCCCGCGAGCGCCTGGTCGCGGGCCTCGGCAAGCTCTTCGCCCAGGATTTCGAGGCCGTGCGCGCGCGCGTCCAACGGCTGCAGAACGGGCCGCCGGTGAGCTATCCCGTCATGTTCCGCGTGCTGGGCGACGATCCGCAGGAGGTCCGCAAGGTCGCCGAGCAGGTCCGGCAGGTGTTCAAGGCCGATCGCGACACGCGCGACATCAACTTCGACTGGAACGAGCTCGCCAAGACCGTGCGCCTCGAGGTCGACCAGGCCAAGGCGCGCGCGCTGGGCGTCGACTCGCAGGCTCTGGGCAACACGCTGCAGACCCTGCTGTCGGGCGTCGTCGTGACCCAGTATCGCGACCGCACCGAGACGATCGACGTCGTCGCCCGCGCCGTGGCGCCCGAGCGGCTGAGCGTCGAGGGGCTGGAGGCGATCAACCTGCGCACCGCGAGCGGCGGCGTGGTCTCGCTGGCTCAGCTCGCCACCCTCAGGTTCGAGCTCGAGGAGCCGATCCTGTGGCGGCGCAACAAGGACCTGCTGATGACGGTCCGTGCCGGCGTGGCCGACGGCGTGCAGGGCCCCGATGTGGCCGCCCGCCTCGACAAGGCGCTGGCGCCCGTGCGCGCCACCCTGCCGCCCGGCTACCGAATCGAGGTCGGCGGCGACCAGGAGGAGTCGGCCAAGAGCCAGGGCTCGATCTTCAAGATGATGCCGGTCATGGCCTTCCTGATGGTGCTGTTCCTGATGCTGCAGCTCCAGAGCTTCTCCAAGCTCGCGCTGGTCATGCTGACGGCTCCGCTCGGCCTGATCGGCGTGTCGCTCTTCCTGCTGCTGTTCAATCAGCCGTTCGGCTTCGTCTCCCTGCTGGGCGTGATCGCGCTCGCCGGCATGATCATGCGCAACTCGGTGATCCTGGTGGACCAGATCGACCAGGACATCGCCGCGGGCCACACCGCGTGGGACGCCATCATCGACGCCACGGTACGGCGTGCGCGGCCCATCCTGCTGACCGCGGGCACGGCGATCTTCGCCATGATCCCACTATCGCGCAGCGTCTTCTGGGGCCCGATGGCGGTCGCGCTGATGGGCGGCCTGCTGGTCGCGACCGCCCTCACCCTGCTGTTCCTGCCGGCGCTCTACGCCACCTGGTTCCGGGTGAAGAAGCCCTCCGCCCTCGAGGCGGCGCCGGTACGGCACGTGCCGCCGCCGCTCGCCATCGCGGCCGAGTAGCGATGGCGCCGGGCATCGCCTCGCTCCTGGTCGCGGCGAGTGCCGCGATCGTCCTCGTCCTCGGCAGCCTGCACCTGCTCTACACGTTCCGCGGCAACAAGCTCGATCCGCGCGAGCCCGGCCTGCGGCAGGCCATGGAGCAATCGGCCCCACGCATCACGCGCGAGACGACGATGTGGCGCGCCTGGGTCGGCTTCAATGCCACCCACAGCCTGGGAATCCTGCTGTTCGGCTTGACCTATGGCTATCTGGCACTCACGGCGCCCGGCCTGCTCTTCGGCTCGCTGTTCCTGCAAGCGCTGGGGCTCGTCCTGCTGGCGAGCTACGTAGTACTCGCCCGACTCTACTTCTTCAGCGTGCCGTTCCGTGGAGTCGTGACCGCAACGCTGCTCTACATCGCGGGTATCACTGTCGCGGCCGTCTAGGAGATGCGGCCTTCGACGGTGTGCAGGTCGCTCGTTCGCGTCGCGCTCACCTCGACGATGATCTCGATGCCGCGAACGATGTCCTCGACCGCCATCGACGGCGCGCCGCCCAGCCGCGCCGCCTGCTCCGGCACGTAGGGGATGTGCAGAAAGCCACCGCGCATCGGGATAGGGTGCGCCGCAGCGATGTCCATCAGGGCGTAGAAGATGTGGTTGCAGACGAAGGTGCCCGCCGTATTGGACACGGCCGCCGGCAGTCCTGCCTTTCGCATCGCCGCCACGCAGGCCTTGATCGGCAGGGTCGTGAAATGCGCCGCCGGGCCGCCGGCGACCACCGGCTTGTCGATCGGCTGCTTGCCGTCGTTGTCGCGGATGCGCGCGTCCTGGACGTTGATCGCCACCCGCTCGAGGCAGAGCTCGGTGCGACCGCCGGCCTGGCCGACACAGAGCACGATGTCGGGCTTGGTCTTCTCGATCGCCTTCCCCAGGACGCCAGCCGACCTGGCATAGGAGGTCGGCAAGGTCGCCGTATGGATCATCACGCCGCCGATCCGTTTCCTGAGCTTGCTCACCGCCAGCGACGAGGGATTGACCTTGTCGCCGCCGAACGGATCGAACCCCGTGACCAACGCTTTCATGCCGACGCTTCCTCAAACGAAAGGGCGCCCCGTGAGGGGCGCCCGACGTTAGTCCTTCCTTCGGCCAGTAGCTACTTGTTGGCCGCGTCGACCGCACGGCGGGCCATCACGCCCACCAGATGCGCGCGATACTCGGCGCTGCCGTGGATGTCGCTGTTGAGTCCGTCGGCAGGAATCTTGATGTCCTTGATCGCCGCAGAGGTGAAGTTCTTCGAAAGCGCATCCTCCATCGCCTTGACGCGGAAGACGCAGGGACCGGCGCCGGTCACCGCGACGCGCACACCCGAAGCCGTCTTGGCCACGAACACGCCGACCATGGCGTAGCGCGAGGCGGGGTTCGGGAACTTCATATAGGCGGCCTTCTCGGCCTTGGGGAAGCTGATCGAGGTGATCAGCTCGCCCTCGCCTAGCGCCGTCTCGAACAGGCCCTTGAAGAAGCTGTCGGCGGCATGCTTGCCGGTGTTGGTCGTCACAGTGGCGTTCAAAGCCACGACCGCAGCCGGATAATCGGCCGCCGGATCGTTGTTGGCGACAGAACCGCCGATCGTGCCGCGATTGCGAACCTGCGGGTCGCCGATGTGGCCCGCGAGGTGCGCCAGCGCAGGGATGGCGTTCTTCACGTCGGCCGACGAGGCGACGTCGGCGTGCCGGGTCATGCCGCCGATCACAACGTTGTTGCCCTCGACCTTGATGCCGGCCAGTTCCTTGACGCCGCCGAGATCGACCACGTCGCTCGGCCGCGCCAGACGCTGCTTCAGTGTCGGGATCAGGGTCATGCCGCCCGACATCGGGCGGGCTTCGTCCTTGCCCTTGAGCAGGCCGACCGCTTCGGAAAGCGACTTCGGACGGTGGTAAGCAAAATCGTACATATGGATCCTCCCGTTACTCGGCCGCCCTCAACGAGCACCTTGGCGCTGCGCACCCTGGATGGTCTGCCAGACGCTGAGCGGCGTGGCAGGCATCGGAACGTGCGTGACGCCGAGCGGCGCCAGTGCGTCGTGGACGGCATTCATCACGGCGGCAGGTGCGGCAATCGCCCCTGCCTCGCCGCATCCCTTCACGCCCAGCGGGTTGTGTGGGCAGGGCGTGACCTTGTAGCCGAGCTTGAACGATGGAACGTCGTCGGCGCGCGGCATGGTGTAGTCCATGTACGAGCCGCTCACGAGCTGGCCCGTCTCCTTGTCATAGACCGCATTCTCCAGCAGCGCCTGGCCGACGCCCTGGACTATGCCGCCGTGCACTTGGCCCTCGACGATCATCGGATTGATGATGTTGCCGAAATCGTCGACCGCGGTGTGACTGACCACCTCGACGACGCCGGTATCCGGGTCAATCTCGACCTCGCAGATCTGCGTGCCGGCGGGGTAGACGAAGTTCGCCGGATCGTAGAAGGCGTTCTCGTCCATGCCCGGCTCCAGTTCCTGGAGCGGATAGTTGTGCGGCACATAGGCGGCGAACACCGTCTGGGCGAGCGGCACGTTCTTGTCCGTGCCCTTCACCTTGAAGGTGCCGTTCTCGAACTCGATGTCCGCCACGTCGGCTTCCATCAGATGGGCGGCGATCCTGCGGCCCTTGGCGATGATCTTGTCGGCCGCCTTCATGATGGCCGAGCCGCCGACCGCCAGCGAGCGGCTGCCGTAGCTGCCCATGCCGAACGGCGTGGTCGCCGTGTCGCCGTGGACCACCTCGATGTTCTCGATCGGCACGCCGAGCTTGTCGGAGATGAGCTGGGCGAAGGTCGTCTCGTGGCTCTGCCCGTGGCTGTGTGCCCCGGTCAGAATCTGGACGTTGCCCGTCGGGTTGAACTTGAGCTGTGCCGACTCCCACTGGCCGACACCGCCGCCGAGCTGGCCGATCACCTGCGAAGGTGCCAGCCCGCAGGCC